>JAYSWK010000539.1:0-3069 GCA_043718085.1 Rhodobacterales bacterium | reverse complement strand
CAACATCCGCACCGGGGTTCAGGCCATTCTGGCGGCGGGCGCGCTGCCCGTGGTGATCGGGGGCGACCATTCGGTCAACATCCCCTGCATCGAGGCGTTTGCGGGGCAGGGCGACATCCACATCCTGCAAATCAACGCCCATCTTGATTTCGTCGATATCCGCCATGGTGTGCGCGTCGGACACGGCAGCCCGATGCGCCGCGCTGCCGAAAAGCCCTATGTCACTGGCTTGACCCAGATCGGCATTCGCAACGTCTCGTCCACCGCACGCGAGGGGTATGAGGCCGCCCGCGCCATGGGGTCTGACATCCTGTCGGTCCGTCAGGCCCGTGCCCTTGGCCCCAAAGCCGTCATTGCCCGCATTCCGCCGGGCGCGCGGGTCTATGTCACCATCGACATCGACGGCTTTTGCCCCTCGATAGCACCGGGAACAGGCACGCCCAGCCACGGCGGGTTTCTGTATTATGACGTGCTTGAAATGCTGCAAGAGGTGGCACTTCGGCATGAGGTTGTCGGGGTGGATCTGGTCGAGGTGGCACCAGATTATGACCATTCAGGTTCAACCGCCATTCTGGCAGCACAGGTGCTCTTGAATTTTCTGGGCTTCATCTTTCACGCCCGTGGTGCCCGGTAGGTCGGGGCCAGCCCCGACTCACCCGGACAGCACAAAGTCATGAAGATGTCGCCAACAAAAGTTAACGCTTCCCTGAGATTGCGTTAATTTTCGCGATGTCAAAACTTTTGACGCTCAAGGCAAAAGCTGCAACCAGAACCAGGCGGTCAGGATGGACAAAGCCGTGGCGATCAGAACGGCCGAGGCATTGACCCGCCGCCCCGTCGCGTAAAGATGGGCGAAAAGATAGGCGTTGACCCCAGGGGGCATGGCCGCCGTGACCACGGCCGATCGCAGCGACGCGGTATCGATGCGGAACACGAAAACCGCCAGCACATAGGTGACCACGGGATGCAGCACCAGCGTCACGGCCACGACCAGCGCAATCAACGCCTTGTCGCCCTCGGGACGGTAGCGCAGCAGAACGCCCCCCAGCCCGAACAGCGCCGCAGGCAACCCCGCCCGCCCCATCATGTCGGCCGCCGCACCCACTGACAGCGGCACCGGCAGCCCGGTCAGGTTGACCAGGATACCCAGAACGATGCCGATGACCAGGGGCTGGGCAAAGATTGCCCGCGTGACCTGCATCCCCAGGGCCGCGCCCGACAGCCCCTTGCCGCGTGACCGCACCCATTCCATCAAAGCGATGCCAAAGGCATAGAACATCGGCGAATGCATCGCGATGATCGCATAATTCCCCGCCAGCGCCTCTTTGCCATAGGCCCGCTCCGTGATGGACAGACCCAGCAGCAACGAGTTCGAGAACATGCAGGCAAATCCGATGGCCACGCTTTCATCCAATGGCCTGCCAAAGCCGCGATGCGCGCCGAAGAAGCCCGCGGCGAACCCCACGAAAGCCCCGATGTAGAAACTCAGCAACAAACCCGGATCGAAGCTGGCGCTCAGATCCAGGTCAGAGATCGAACGGAACAGAAGGCAGGGAATGGCGAAGCTTTGCGAAAAGCGCATAAGCCCGTCAATGGCCGCTTCGGACAGCCATTTTGCCCGCGCCGCCGCATAGCCAAACCCGATGATCAGAAAGACCGGAAGGACGACGTCGATCAGGATCCCCATCAGTCGGCGATTTCAAATGAAAGGACGCGGCCGTCATAGGCCGGGGTCACCCCGGCGGGCAGTTCCGTCAACAGGGTTTCGTAATCCAGATCCAGATGCATGTTGGTGATCACCGCCCGGGCCGGGCGCACGCGGGCAATCCATTCCAGCGTCAGTTCCAGATGGGCATGGGTCGGGTGGGGCTTGCGGCGCAGGGCATCCACGACCCAGCAGTCCAACCCGTCCAGAGCGGGCCAGGCTGCATCGGGGATCACAAGGACATCCGGTAAATAGGCCAAGGGCCCGATCCGGAATCCCAAAGCATCCATCGAACCATGATCGACCCTGAACGGTTGAAAGCGGATCGGCCCTGCGGGCCCATCCACCGCGAACTCTCCGTCAATCGCGCGCAGCTCAAGTATGGAAGGGTAGGGGGACCCTTCGGGCTGGGTGAATGCATAGCCAAAACGCGAGATCAGCGCGTTTTGCGTCGGTGCATCGGCCCAGACGGGAAGCCTGCGGCGCATGTTCAGCACGATCTGGCGCAGATCGTCGATGCCATGGACATGGTCGGCATGGGAATGGGTATAGACCACCCCGTCCAGATGCCCGACACCCGCATCCAGCAATTGCGCGCGCATGTCGGGCGAGGTGTCGATCAGCACGCGGGTCACGGCATCGCCGGACAGGCGCTCGACCAGCATCGAACAGCGCCGCCGCCGGTTCTTTGGGTTCGTCGGGTCGCAATCCCCCCAATTGCCGCCCAGTCGCGGCACACCGCCCGACGAGCCGCAGCCCAGGATGGTAAAGCGCAGGCTGGCCATCACGCCGCCCTCGCCTTGACAGCGGCCCGGGTGAAAAGCCGGTCGAAATTTGCCGAGGTGGCCGCGGCAAATTCCGCCTCTGTCACCCCGAAAATCTGCGCCCCGGTCTTGGCGGTAAAGGCGGTATAGGCCGGCTCGTTGCGTCTGCCCCGATGGGGAACCGGGGCAAGATAGGGGCTGTCGGTCTCGATCAGGATGCGGTTCATGGGTGCGGCCGCGAAAATGTCGCGCAACGCCTGGCTTTTCGGGAATGTCGTGATGCCCGACATCGACAGATAGAACCCCATGTCCAGTGCGGCCCGCGCCAATCCCGCCCCGGACGAAAAGCAATGCATCACACAGGGATAGGGGCGGGTTTTCATCCCCTCGGCCAGAATGTGCGCCATGTCGTCGTCGGCGGCACGGGCGTGGATGATCAAGGGCAGCTGCGTTTCCTGCGCCGCCTGGATATGGATACGCAGCGAGGATTGCTGGATGGCGGCACTGGCCGCCGTGTAATGATAGTCAAGCCCGGTCTCGCCGATCGCCACGAACTTGGGATGCCGGGTCAGGGCCACCAGATCATCGACGGTCGCCAAA
>JAYSWK010000538.1:0-3076 GCA_043718085.1 Rhodobacterales bacterium | reverse complement strand
TCGCGGTCACGGTCGCTGTCAAACTGTCCGGTGATTGTGCTGCCCGGCGTCAGCGGGCTGGGCTGGCTGTCATCCAGCGCCTCGTCATGTTTCACCGCCTGCGGGTGGCCGTTTGCAGGTCCGGGCGGAAAGCGCAGGCGGCAATCATAGGTGCCGGTCGGATCGTTCACGTCGCCATAGACCCACAGCCCCAGCGCGCCGCCGGTTTCGGGCCCATAGGGCAAGACTGTGGTTTCACCGGGTTCGGCCCGCGCCAGCCGCACCTCATCGCCAAAGGTCCAGACCTCTGAAAACCGCAGAGCGCCCTGGCAGGCAATCGCAACGCTGCCGCTGCCCTGCGCAAGGGGAAGGAAGATGCGATCCTGAAAGTCAAAGCCGCCGATCTGCCCGGTGATCAGCCCGTCGCCAGGCAGGGCCGACACCCCGCCCGGTTCATCCATCTCGGGGTGATCGGTGCGCTCGATCTGCAACTGGTAGCGCCCAGAGATGCCCTCTTCGCGCGCCCGGAGCTGAACCAGATAGCGCCCGGCGGGGTAAAGTGCCGCGTAACTGACCGGAGCACCCCCCAAAGGCAATTCGGCGCGCAGCTTTTCGGCACCTTCGGCCAGAATGTCGACGACGATCGGCCCGTCATCGGGGCCGGTGGCGGTGATCTTAAGGGGCGTCGGCGCGGCCAGGGTGAATTCGTAGAAGTCGTTGTCCCCAACCGACTGAAAATCGCCCGTCACCCGCATGCCGGGCCTGAGCCGAAGCGCCGAGGTTTCGGTGTCATCCGGCTCGGATTCAAAGTCTTGCGGCGTTTGACCCAGATCCGACAACCGCAGCGCATAGGGGCCGTCACCGCGCAAATGAGCAACATAGGACCCCGGAGGCAAGGCCAGCCGCAGCACCAGTGCGCCCGAGGTTGCTTCCCACACCCCCAGAACCGCGCCGTTGCCATCGACCAGTTCCAGGGTGCCAAGGCCTTGCACGCCGCGCAATTCCCACAAGCGATCCGGGGCGGGCACGTCAAACCGCACATTGCCCGGGTTGTTCGGCCCCAGATTGCCGCGCAATGCCTGACCTTCCGGCAGGCTGCGGGCCATGTCTGGCTGGTCGTCCGGCTCGCCCTGTGGACCTGCGGTGCCGGGCACAAGATCGACACTATAGTCCTGGGGCCGGTCCTGATCGCCCGACAGATCAATCTGATAGGCGCCAGGCGGCAAGGTCAGACCGGGGCGGAACAACAGCCCATCGGCAAAATCAGCCGACAGAACCTCGATGCCATCGCGGCGCAGGGACAGGAAGGTCCGGCTGCTGCCCGCCATTTGGACGCTAAGATCGAGTGTCGCGGTGTCGTTCAGTGTCAGCAGGAACGTGTCGCGATCATTTTTGGCCAACAGCACACCCCGAATGGCGCGCCCATCCGCTGGCAAGACGCCAAGATCCGTTTCGCCCGGTTCATTCTCGTCATACCTGTCGGCGTCCTGCACTGCGCTGGCGCGCAGCAGGTACAGCGGTTGCGACCCGTCAGGGCCGGGTTGGCCGTCAAGTTCGACGCGACCGGAGGCGAATGCGCCGACCGGAAATATCCCGCTTGGATCGAACACCATGCCTTCAAAGCTGTTTCGCGTATCGGCCTTGGGGGGCGTCAGGACATCCAGCCGCATGGCGCCCTGCTGCGGAGCGGTCAGGTTCAGGCCGAGCGGCCCATCAGGGCGCAACAAGAAGGACTGGGTCGCCGCCCCGGTCACATCCAGAACCAGGGGTGCCTCAGGCGAAAGCCCGGGAATGGCATTGCCCGTCAGGGCGGCGGTTGGGTCGATGGGCATGGTCAGGTTCAAGGTCACGCCGCGCGGGATCAGACCCGCGATCTGGATCAGATAGGCATGGCCCGGCACCAGGAGCAGGTCGTCCAGATGTCCGGTCTGATAGGCCGACCCATCGGCCATCAACCTGACCTGCGGATCGCTGCCATCCGATCGCCCGGTGACAGTCTGGAAATCGGTCAGCCCAAGCAGACCGGGGCCGTCAAGCGCGATGTCGTAAAGGCCGGGCTGTGCCACATCCAGCCAAAAGCCCTGATCCGGCAGGGCCTGCGCCGTCACTGCGCCGGGGCCGGACACGACCGGCAAGGCTGTCAGATCGGGCATGTCCTGCCCCCATACGGGTGACCCCATGACGGCAAGGACGAAGGCGATCAGGTCAAAGCGTGGTTTTCTGAACAAACGCATCTCAAAAGACCCAAACAATAGAGGTCCCGGCGCGGTCCGGGTCGAAGATTTGCGAAGTCTGGACCTTTCCCTTTCGGCGTTCAACCGCTGATTTTCCCGGGCTACATCGTCTTGTGACCTGCCACCACGCTTTGGGGCGGTGCACCCTTCGACGCGACGCGCGACGGTTGTCGGGGATCCATCACCAGCGGCCTATTGGGGCGGGCATTGGCAAACGGTAACTGGCGGGCCAGAGCGCAGACCCCAACCGCCCTGCCCTGCCCCGCTGCCCGGCGGGTTCAGCGCGCATGGGTGCATTGGCATGCTGCCTAACGCCGTGCGGCAATGTCCTGGGCCAGATACTTGGCATCGTGCCAGACCCCCCAGATGAACGGCGAAGCGCGGCGTGACAGCCAGGCAAGACCCAGAAAGTAAAGCCCGGGAACCTCTGACACGCCGCGGTCATGCAAGGGCGTGCCCCTTGCGTCAAAACTGCCGGCCTTCAGCCAGCTGAAATCAAGCGCAAAGCCGGTGGCCCAGACGATGGCGGTGATACCTGCTTGCGCCAGATCAAGCGTGGCAATCGGGTTGGTCAGGCAGTCCGGGTCCGGGCCGATTTTGCGGGCGTTCGGTTCCTGCGGAAGGTCAAGACCGTTCCGTTCGGCATAGGCGTCGGCGGCATCCATCAAGGAAAGATGGTTCGCGTCACCGCCCGCAATGTTTTGCTCAAGATCGGGGCCGATGTGCATGACCCCGTCCCTGACCGCACCTGCGCGGCCCAAAAGGGTCATGCCCCGCGCGGCAAAGCGGCGAAAATCAACAGTGTGACCGCCATTGGCCCCGCTGACCGCGATCGTCACATGTTCCATGCCGGGTTCGCGGGT
>JAYSWK010000537.1:0-7721 GCA_043718085.1 Rhodobacterales bacterium | reverse complement strand
CTCGCTGCCGCAAAGAACCCCAGGCCCTTATCAAATTGTTTTCTGGCGATCATTTCTCGCCCAAACTGAGTTATGACCAAGTCGATCCCTTTCATGACATCTCACGTTGTTCGTCCGGGACAAATGTCGGCTGGCATCACGGCGCGCCCTTTGGCACCGGGTTCTGCCCCTTGGCATAGGGCAGCCAATCGGTGATCTCGGGGTAGAACTGCGCCCGCCACGCCTTGACGCGCGGGTTCATCACCCGGCGCCACAGGCCGGGGATCAGCGCCATGGTCGTCATGATCGGATAGCCATAGGGCAGCTGCGGGGCCTCTTCCGGCGTATAGTTTTGCAACAGCGGAAAGCGGCGGGCGGGTTTGTAGTGGTGGTCCGAATGGCGCTGCAGATTGATCAAAAGCCAGTTCGACGCCTTGTGCGCCGCATTCCACGAATGGCGTGGCAGGATGTAATCGTAATGCCCCTCGCCCAGATGCTGGCGGGTCAACCCGTAATGTTCGACATAATTGACCAGTTCCAGCTGCCAGATCGCCACGACGGCCTGAAAGATGAACAGCACCAACCCGGCCCAACCGCCAACCATCAGGGCCAACAGCAGCATCCCGCCCTGCAACAGCCCATAGCGCAGAAAGGGATTTTCGCGGGTCATGGGTCCCTTGCCCTTGCGCGCCAGCATCGCCACCTCGGCTTTCCAGGCCGAAACCGGGCATTCGCGCAGGATACGCCAGAAAAAGCGGTGAAACCCCTCGCCATAGCGCGCCGTCACCGGGTCGCGCGGGGTGCCCACATACAGATGATGCACGCGCAGATGTTCGCTGCGAAAATGGCTGTACAGGACCGAGGCCAGCAGAAGATCGCCCAGCCAGCGTTCGGTCTTGTCGCTTTGGTGCATCAATTCATGGGCATAGACGATGCCGATCGTGCCCGACATGACCCCCATGCCAAAGAACAGCACCAGTTTTTCCGCGATGTTCAGATGGCCCGCCTGGGGCACATACCACAGCATCATCAACAGGATGGCGAATTGCACCGGAAACCAGGCCATGGTGATGAAACGATACCAGAACAGGTCGTCCTCTGTCGTCTCGGGGTCGGCATCATCGGTGTTCAGGCCCAAAAGCGCATCCAGCAGCGCATAAAGGCCCCAGGTGTAAAGCGGCATCAGAAAGACCGCCCACCCGCCCCAGGCCATGCCCAGCATCGCCATGGGCACCGTGCCCAGCGACAGCCAGAACGGCAGGGCGTTCTGCAGGCGGGCAACTTCGGATGGGGCAATGACGGCCATGGCAGCTCCAGGTTTCAGCGGGGCGGATGGGCCCCGAAGGCCAGATCATGCGCCTTTCGCATCAGCGTGGGCAGATCCCGTGGCGAATAGAGATTGGCACCAAGAAACGCGCCGCGCAAGGGTGACGCGGCGTGCGGGACATGGGCCACCAGCACGGTCAGGGTCAGGTGGAAATGGGTGAAGGTGTGTTCGACCTCGCCCGCAGATTGCCAATTGGCATCCAGCGGCGGCTGGCCCGCGTCGCCGTCCCAGCCATCCCCCGGAAAGCCCAAGGTGCCGCCCAAAAGGCCCCGGTCCGGGCGGCGTTCCAGCAGCATCGCGCCATCGGCACGGCGGGCCAGCCAGACCCGGCCCTGACGGCGCGGCTTTTGTGTCTTGGGCAGCTTGCGCGGCAGATCGCCCTGAAGGCCAAGCGCGCGGGCCTGACAGCCTGCCATCCAGGGACAAATGCCGCAGGCCGGGTTGCGCGGGGTGCAGATCGTGGCACCCAGATCCATCACGGCCTGCGCGTAATCGCCAGGCCGTTTGGCGGGCGTCAGCCGCGCCGCAAGGGCCGTCAGTTCGGGCTTGGCGGCAGGCAGCGGGGTCTGGACGGCATGAATGCGGGCCATGACCCTTTCGACATTGCCATCGACCACCACCTCGGGCGCGTCAAAGGCAATGGCGGCAATGGCGGCTGCGGTATAGGGGCCAACGCCCGGCAAGGCGCGCAGCCCCGCAAAAGTGGTGGGAAAGCCGCCTGTCGCCGCAACCACCCGGGCACAGGCCAAAAGGTTGCGGGCGCGGGCGTAATAGCCAAGTCCGGCCCATTCGGCCATCACCTCGCCATCCTCGGCAGCGGCCAGGGCCGCCACATCGGGCCAGCGCGTGGTGAAACGTTGGAAATAGCCCTTGACCGCCGCCACCGTGGTCTGTTGCAGCATGACCTCGCTAAGCCAGACGCGATAGGGATCGGCCCGCGCCCCGCCCGCCTGCGCCGCGGGCAGCACGCGCCACGGCAGATCGCGGGCATGGGCGTCATACCAAGTCAAAAGCGCCTCAGCCGCAACCATCCTGCCATTCCTGCCCTGCCGTGACCGCTCAGCATAGCTCCCAGTTGCCCGCCCGGACAGCCCTTTTCCCGCGCGGTGTCCGGCTTGAGACATAGGTAGCAGAACGTACCGAGCACATAGGTTACACATTTCGCATTTTTTGGCGGAGGGCGGGCCATGCCGTGGAGGAAAGTTTCTGTGGAAGACGCCAGACTGGAATTCATCGCGAAGAAGCGCGAGGGTCATTCGATGACCGAGCTTTGCCGGGAGTTCGGCATCTCTCGCAAGACCGGCTACAAGATCGTCGCCCGCTATGAGGCGTGCGGTGCGGCGGCGCTATTTGATCGCCCGCGGACGCCCGGGCGGGTTGAGTACCGACTTGCCCCGCAGGTCGAGACGATGATCGTGGACCTCAAGCGCGCCAAACCGCACTGGGGCGCGCGCAAATTGCGCGAACTGCTGGGGCGGCGCATGGAGGGTGCGGCGAGCCCTTTGCCAGCCCGCAGCACCATCCATGCGGTGCTGAACCGCCATGGTCTGGTCGAGCATGCCCAGCAGCGCCGGGCGCGGGTGACGGGCACGGCCCTGAGCGGGGGAGTTCACCCCAACGACGTGTGGTGTGTTGATTTCAAAGGCGAATTCCTGCCCGGCGACGAGCGATACTGCTATCCCCTCACCGTCACCGACCATTCCTCACGCTATCTTCTTCTGTGCGAGGCCCTGACCTCGACCCTCGAAGACCCGGCCATCGCCGCCTTCGGCCGCCTCTTTCAAGAGCGCGGTCTGCCCCGCGCCATCCGCTCGGACAACGGCATCCCTTTCGCCACCCCGAACGGGCTTTACAACCTCTCCCGCCTCTCGGTCGCCTGGCTGCGCCTCGGCATAGCCATTGAACGCATCACCCCGGGCAGGCCGCAGCAGAACGGCCGCCACGAGTGTATGCATCTGACTCTAGAGCGTGTCTGGTTCTCATGGAAACGATCTTATCGAAAAACGCGTGCGAGCCTTTGTGAGAGGCAGCGATTTTCGATTCAATTGGAACCAGACAGGCTTTAAAGAAGGAAACCACAATGCCCGCCGGCGCCAACAGCCTGCAGCAGCAGGCCCGCTTCGACGAATTCATCGCCAAGTTCAACACCGAACGCCCGCATGAGGCGCTCGACATGGCCACCCCGGCCAGCCGCTACACATCATCGCCTCGCCCCTTCACCGGCCTGCCCTAACTGACTATCCGCTCCATGACCGCGAAGTCATCGTCGGCAACTTCGGACGGACCCGCCTCAACAAGGCCAATGTCGCCATCTCCCACGTCCTCGCAGGCCAAAAGATCGGCCTGCGAGAGACCGACGACGGCATCTGGCTCGTCTCATTCATGCAGTACGGCCTGGGATACATCGACTTGGACAATTGCAGAGCGCAAACCATCAACAACCCGTTCTCAGCAAAAGTGTAACCAATGTCCTCGGAACAATCTGTTACCTATGTGCTCGGACTGGACACACAGCTTGGGCAAAACATGGTTAACACCCGGTGAACAGAAAAAGCCATCCCTTTGTGAAGTAACGGAAAAACATGATGTCTTTCGAAAAGACATGGCTGACGGGCAGCTGCGACTTGCGGGCCAGACGCCTGCGCCTGCATTCTTGTCACGCAATCTTTATGACGCGCCCCACCGCTTCCCTCTGGCAGCGCCCCCCGTTCAACGCTTACATTCAGTCCAGACCCCAGGCAGGACCAGATGGCCCGTAGAACGACCAAGACCGACAGCCCGCCCGAACGCCGCATGCGCGGCTTTGAGGCGGCGTCCCATCTTCTGCAGCCCCGCATCCGCGAGGTGGGCGAGGCGCGCGGCTTTGCCGTGACCCGCCTTCTGACCGGCTGGGCCGAGATTGCCGGCGAGGCCACCGCCCGCATCACCCGCCCCGTCAAGATCGGCTATGGCCGCGAGGGGATGGGGGCCACCTTGACCCTTTTGGTCGCCCCAGCCCATGCCGCCATGGTCCAGATGGACCTGCCCCGCCTGAAAGACCGCGTGAATGCCGCCTATGGCTATAGCGCCATCGCCCGCATCAGCCTGACCCAGACCGCCGCCACCGGCTTTGCCGAAGGCCAGGCAGAATTCACCCCGGCCCCGAAACCCGCGCCCCGCGCGCCCGATCCCCTGCTTGCGGCCGAAGCGGCTGGCGTTGCAGCGCCCATCCATGATGCGGCGCTGCGCACGGCGCTTGAAGCCCTGGCGCAAAACATCTTATCTCGCCGCAAGGCAAAGGAAGGCTAGACCCATGACCCATCAATTGACCCGCCGGCACGTGCTGGCCCTGACCTCTGGCGCAGCGGCCCTGATCGCCACCGGCCTGAACGCCGAGACGGCAACGACCCCCGCCGCCATCGACCCGGCCACGATCAAGGATATCGGCATCGGTGATCCCGCAGCCAAGGTGAAGATGGTGGAATACCTGTCCTTCACCTGCCCGCATTGCATGCATTTCCACCGCGACATCTATCCCCGGCTCAAGGCCGATTACATCGACACCGGCAAGGTCCGGCTGGAATATCACGAGGTCTATTTCGACCAGCTTGGCCTTTTGGGTGCCATGCTGGCCCGCTGTGGCGGCGAGATGCGCTATTTCGGGATCACGGACCTGCTTTACGACAAGCAGATGGATTGGGCCGCGGCCGAAACGCTGGATGCGGCAGTCACGGCGCTGAAAAAGATCGGCCTGGCCGCCGGTATGGACGATGCCGCAATGGACGTCTGCCTGCATGATCAACCCATGGCCGAGGCCCTGGTCGCCCATTACCAGAAGAACATCGAGACGGACTTTCCGAACGACAGCTTTGGTGGCACGCCGAGCTTTTTGATCAACGAAACGCAGTATGGCAATATGGAATATGCCGATCTGCAAGCGATCCTCGACGCTGAACTGGCCAAATAGGTGACCCCTCTTTCCGGGATCAAGGTGATCGAACTGGCGCGGGTTCTGGCGGGCCCCTGGGCGGGCCAGACCCTGGCCGATCTGGGGGCCGAGGTGACCAAGGTCGAGGCCCCCGAAGGCGACGACACCCGCCACTGGGGCCCGCCCTTCATCGACCGCGACGGCGACCATACGGCGGCCTATTTCTATTGCACCAACCGTGGCAAGCAATCGCTGACCGCCGATTTTCGCACCCAGGCAGGCCGCGATCTGGTGCTGCGGCTGATTGCCGATGCCGATGTGCTGATCGAGAATTTCAAGGTGGGCGGTCTGGCCAAATACGGTCTGGATTACCACAGCCTGCACAAGGTCAACCCAAGGCTCATCTATTGCTCGATCACCGGGTTCGGCCAGACCGGACCCTATGCGCACCGGGCGGGCTATGACCTGATCATCCAGGGCATGGCCGGGCTGATGAGCGTGACAGGCACCCCCGAGGGCCAACCCCAACGCGTGGGCGTGGCCGTCACCGATATCTTCACCGGGGTCTATGCCGCCACGGCCATTCTGGCCGCCATTGTGCAGCGCGGGCGCACCGGGTTGGGGCAGCAGATCGACATGTCGCTGATGGATGTGGCGACCTCGATCATGGCCAATCAGGCGATGAACTATCTGGCAACCGGCACGGCCCCCACCAAGATCGGCAACACCCATCCCAACCTGACACCCTATGCCGTTTACGATTGCGCCGATGGCTGGATCATCATTGCCGTGGGCAATGACCACCAGTTCCAACGCTTTGTCGAGGTGATCGGCCTGCCGGATCTGGGCAACCATGCCGATTTTCTGACCAATGCCGACCGCATCGCCCACCGCGATGACCTGACGGCCCGGATTACCGGGGCGACCAGGCAGATGAAAAAGGCCGCAATTCTGGCAGCCTGCGAAGGGGTGGGCGTGCCAGCCGGGCCGATCAATGACCTCAAGGAGGTGTTTGACGACCCGCAGGTGATTGCGCGCGGCATGAAGATCATGCCCCAAGGCGTGCCCGGCGTGCGCAGCCCTATGACGTTTTCGGGCGCGGAACTGGCGCTGGGGCTGACCGCACCCAAGCTTGGGCAAGACGACTAAAGGGCACATAAGGCCCGACGATCCACGCCCGAACCGCCGCCCAGCGCCGTGCCCACCTTTGCCGCCGTTCAGCGCGAAGTGCGTTTGTCAGGGCAAGGGCGTGGTGGGAATGGCGGTCTTTGGCCTGACCATTCGTGTGATACCGCGCCATGGCTTCCATCAGGTCCGGGTTGGGAAGATGTAACATTGGAGGGCTACCTTTCGATGAATACATGTCGCTTTGTCCCATGAAATAAGGCAAACTCCGAATCATCAAATTAAACCAATCGAAAGTTTGGCTAACGTGACAGTGGATTGGCGACACCTGCCCTCGCTTGCCGCCTTGCGGGCTTTCGAGGCGACTGCGCAACACGGCGGCTTTACCGGCGCTGGGCGCGTGCTGAACGTCACCCATGCCGCCGTGGCCCAACAGGTGCGGGCGTTGGAGCGGGAGTTGGGCCTGCCCCTGGTTCAGCGTCTGGGCCGCGCGGTCAGCCTGACGCCGCAGGGTGAGCGTTTGGCGCAAGACCTCAGCGACGGGTTCGGCGCCATTGCAGGTGGCATCGCGGCCCTGCAACGCCGTGAAGCGCAGCGCGTGTTACGCGTGGCCACGACGGCCTTTATCGCACAATCCCTGATCCTGCCCCGCATGGCCGAATTCTGGGCCCTGCATCCGGGCATCGAAGTGGCGATGACACCGGGCTTTCGGACGGTCGATCTGCTGGCCGAGGGCTATGATCTTGCCATTCGCGGCTGGCGGACCGAGGGCCCCGGGATCGAGACCGAGCATCTGGCCGAGTCGCGCTGGGTGTTGGCGGGTGCGCCGGCACTTCTGGGGGATGGGCCGGTGGATGTCATGACCCTGCCCTGGATTGTTCCCGATGAAGGCATCATCGACTTCTTGGGAGAAGCCGGAGTCGACACCGACCGGATCTCTCAGGTTCGTGTTGGCAGTCCCTTTCTGGAAATGTCGGCAGCGGTCCTGGGTCTGGGCCTTGTTGTCGCGACCGAGGCCATCATTCGCCCCGACCTGGCAAGCGGCAAGTTGCGCGAGGTGCCGATGACCGGCTTTCCGTCCACGCACTATTACGCAACCATGCCCGCAGGCCCGCGCCGCACTGCGACCCAGGCCTTTGTCAACTGGGTCCGGACACTGTTCTGATCAAGCCACCGGTGCCGCCGCAAGATCGCGGCCACAGGCTAGCGCAGTTTTCGATTGATATTATCATAAACAAAGGCTTGCCCTGGATTGCACGCGTGCAATCCAGGGCTTTTTCACGTGTCTAAAGCGGGATGAGTTTGCATGGAATCGAAAAACGCTGCCTCTCGCATTCGCTCGAACGCGCATTTCGATGAGTTTGTTTCGATGAAACCTCATCC
>JAYSWK010000536.1:0-3092 GCA_043718085.1 Rhodobacterales bacterium | reverse complement strand
ATGACCCGGCGTCTCGGCTATTTTGCTAACACCCCGGTTGCGCGTTGCCCAAGCCACAGGCCAAAACCCAGTCCAACCACGGCCATGGCCAGGCAAGCACCATAGACCAGATCAGGCCCGCCCCACCCCAACAGGACCGCCCCGATCGAGGGGGCCGCAGCGCTGGCCAGGATCGGCGCCACCGCCGCCGCCCCCGAAACCGCGCCAAAGCCGCGCCGCCCCAGCAGATCGACCACAAGCACCGGCCGCAGGATCGACAAAAGACCCACCCCCGCGCCCTGCACCAACGCCATCACAACGACCAACCCCGGCGCCAGCCCCGCCGCCAGCAGGATCACCCCCGCCAGCACCACCAGAACCAGCGACACCACTGTCGCCCGCGCATTGCCGATCCGCGCCTCGTTCAGCATCAGCACCAGCCGCCCCAGAACCTGCGCCGGCCCAAAGCATGACGCCGCCAGCGTCGCGGCGCCCAGCGATGCGCCACGGTCCTGAAACAGCTCCAACACATAGGTCAAAAGGATGCCATGGTTCAGCCAGATCAGCCCGAACATGACCGCCAGCGCCCAGAACTCCACCCGCCCCAGCGCCGCCAGAACGGCCCCGGGTTCGGCCGCAGGCCTGACGCCGCCCGCCCGGTCCATCCGCCGCAGGGCCCGCACGCCCAGATAATTCACCGGCACGGCCCCCAGCAGTATCACCACGGCAAAGGCCAGCAAAGCTCCCTGCCCGCCAAACCACGTCCCGAACAGATGCCCCATCGGAAACGTGATCGTCCCCGAAAACCCCGCCACCAGCGTGACGCGCGTGATCGCCGCACGCGCCCTGTCGCCCAACCGCCGTGTCAGGAATGAAAAACAGCTTTCATACAGCATCCCGGCCTGCATCACACCGATGAACAGCCAGACCACCAGCCATTGCCAGGGCGTCTGCACCACCGACAACAGCGCCACCCCCGCCGCAGCGCCGATCGGCAGCCAGCACAGCATCTCGCCGCCCCAGCCCCGGTCCGCCAGCCGCCCCGTGAAAGGTGTCAGCACGGCCATGACCAGAAAGGCCAGCGTGGGTCCCGCCGCAAGCTGCCCCTTGCTCCACCCCGTCGCCACCTCCAGCGCGGGCAACAGGGCCGGAAAATCGTAATAGACCCCGGCATAGGTCAGCGTCTGGCCGATGGCCAACAGCCAGACCGCCGCCTTTTCCCCGATCCTCACAGCCCGTAAAGGGCCGCGAACTTGGCTTCCAGATAGTCCAGCAAGGGCCCCTCCGACGGCGCGAACCCGCAGGCCGCCGCAATCGTCTCACGCGGGGGGCGCAAACCGCCATGGCGCTGCACATTCCCCTGCAACCAGGCCACCGCCGCCCCGGTATCGCCCCGCGCCAACTGCGCCTCCAGATCAGGCACCGCCGCCGTCAAGGCACGGTACAGACAGCCCGCATAGACATTGCCCAGCGCATAGGTCGGAAAATAGCCGTAAAGCCCGCAAGACCAATGCACATCCTGCAACATGCCGTGACGCGGCCGGTCCACCACCACACCGAAATCGGCAGCAAAACGGTCATTCCACGCCGCCTCCAGATCGCCCACGGCCAGATCGCCCCGGATCAGCGCCCGTTCCAGATCGAACCGCATCATGATGTGCAAATTGTAATGCACCTCATCGGCTTCGGTGCGGATGAACCCCGGTTGCACCCGGTTGACCGCCCGGTAAAAGGCATCGGCATCCTTGACGCCAAAATCCCCGAACCTGGCCTGCATCCGGCCATACAGCCATTGCGTCAGCCCCCTGCCCCGCCCGATCTGGTTTTCATAGATCCGGCTCTGGCTCTCGTGCACCCCCATCGACACACCGGCCCCAAGCGGGCTTAGCAGATAATCCTGCGAAATGTTCAGCTCATAGGACGAGTGCCCGACCTCGTGGATGGTCGAATAGATGCAGTTGAACGGGTCCGCCTCGACCACCCGCGTGGTGATGCGGCTGTCATTGCCGCCGCCCGAACTGAACGGATGCACCGCCAGATCTATCCGCCCCCGGTTCCAGTCATAGCCGTAAGCCGTAGCGACCTCGCGCGACAATTCCAACTGCTTGGCCTCTGGGAAAACCCCGCTCAACCCCTTGGGCACGGGCTTTTCCAACACCGCACCCCGCAGCGCCACCAGCCTTGGCCGCATCCGCCCGAACATCGCCCCCAGGCTGGCCGCCGTGGCCCCCGGCTCGTAATCATCCACCAGTGCATCATAAAGATCGCCGCCCTGCGCCAGACATGCCGCCTCCTGACGCTTCAAGGCGATGACCCGGGCCAGAGTGGGCAGGAAATCCGCCACCTTTTCGGCCGCCCGCGCCGCGGCCCAAATCCCTTGCGCGGTCGAGGTGACCCGGGCAATTTCCTGTGCCAGATCGCCGGGCACCTTGGTCATCCGGGCAAAGGACCGCCGGACATGGCGCAGATAGGCGCGCTCGAAATCATTCGCCGGATCCGCCGCCTCCAGCCAGTCGCCGATGCGCCCATCGGTGCGGCGGGCGTGCACGATACCCTCCATCGCCGCCATTTCCTCGCCGCGCTGCTCGGCCGCCCCACGCGGCATCACGGTCTCCTGGTCCCAGCCCAGCCGCCCGGCAACACCGGCCAGAACTTCGGTCTGCCGTTGCCAGGCCACCAGATCCTTCATCGCGGTATTGTTGGTCATGCCGTCCCTCCCCGGATCGATCCCTGTACCGGATAGCTCGCCAGATGCAGCACCCGTATCACCAGCACCCACAAGATCACGGCACCCACCTGATGCGTGATCGCCGTCGGCAATTGCGCCGCCGACAGGGCCGTCCAGATGCCCAGACAGACCTGCGCCACCAGCATGACCATCATCATATGCGCAGCCCCCCGCGTCGCGCGGTAGGCCGAGGCGCGGCCCCGCCACCAGACCACGACCCCCAGCGCAAAGACCAGATAGCCCACAATCCGGTGCACGAATTGCACAAGGCCCGCGTTTTCCCACATGGGCCCGACAAAAGCATCTTCGGGAAAGAAAACTCCGTTCATGTCGGGCCAGGTCGGATAGGCCCGCCCCGCATCAATCCCCGCCACCAGCGCCCCCA
>JAYSWK010000535.1:0-7723 GCA_043718085.1 Rhodobacterales bacterium | reverse complement strand
CCAAGGTCTGGGAATAGAAGGTCGCGGGGTAGCTCATGCGTCGAGTTCGATCCAGACGGGGACATGGTCCGAGGGTTTGTCGCGGCCGCGCACCTGTTTGTCGATCCCAACGTCCAGCAGAAGGTCAGCGGCCTGAGGCGACAGAAGGTGGTGGTCGATGCGGATGCCGTCGTTCTTTTCCCAGGCACCGCGCTGGAAATCCCAATAGGAATACTGGCCGGGGCGTTGGTCGCGGGCGCGAAACGCCTCGGTCATGCCAAGGTTGACGATGCGCTGAAAGGCGGCGCGGCTTTCGGGCAGGAACAGGGCGTCGGTCAGCCAGTTCTTGGGGGTCGCCGCATCTTCGGCCTGGGGGATGATGTTGTAATCGCCGCAAAAGACCAGCGGTTCCTCGGTTTTCAAAAGCTCGGCCACGCGCAGGCGCATCCGTTCCATCCAGGCCAGCTTGAAATCGTATTTCGGGCCGGGTGCCGGGTTGCCGTTCGGCAGATAAAGCGAGGTCACGCGCACCGGGCGGCGGCCCATCACGGTGGCCTCGATCCAGCGGGTATGCTCGTCGGCCCCGTCACCGGGCAGGCGGCGGGTGACATCCTCCAAGGGCAGTCTGGACAGGATCGCCACGCCATTGAAGCTTTTCATCCCGTGCAGTTCGACCCGGTAGCCCATGGCCTCGAACGCTGCGCGGGGAAATTCGGCGTCGATCTTCTTGGTTTCCTGCAGGCAGGCGACATCGGGCCTGGCCTCGGCCAGCCAGGCCAGAAGGGCGTCATGGCGGGCAAGAATGCCGTTGATGTTGAATGTGGCGATCTTCATGTGGCCCCCGGTTCAGCGCATTTAGCCCGAGCCACGGCGGCGGGGCAAGTCAGGGATTGGCGGCGGCCAGCCAAAGTGCATCCAGCGCGTCGATCTGGGCCCGATCAAAACGCTCCGCCTCCTCCCAGTATCGGCCCGAGGGGACGGTGTAATCCAGATCACGCTCGATTTGCAGGGCGCGGTGGGCCAGGGCCTGGTTGAAGGGGGCGGGCGCCATGGTGCCAAATGGGGGGAATGCGGCAGTGGTGGCGCGGGGGAAGACCAGGCGCGAGGGGCCGGTTGACAGGTTGATCATGGCGCAGCCCTGCATGGCGGCCAGGATCATCAGGCGGGTGGATTTGGCCTTTAGGCTGCGCAAGGTGATGTCGGCGCGCAAAGGGTCGGGGGTGCCCGTGCCATAGAAATGGGTCGGGCCGGTGTCGGGATAGTGCATGTCGCAGCCGAAAGCGGCGATGACATCGGGGCGCAAGGCGTCCAGCGCCCAATAGGCGGCCGTAAAGGCCATGGTGCCGCCGGCATAAACAAAGCCGCCATAGGCGTTCTGGGCGGGCACGAAATCCACTTGCGTCACAAGCCGCTGGCCGGGCCTGGGCACCGGACGGCGGTGTTCGGGGAAATCCCAAGGGTGGATCATGTCGTCCCAGTCCGGGCGGACCCTCCAGGCATTGTTGATGGCCAGGATGCGGTCAAAGGGCGCGCGGGGCCAATCACGGGCCGACAACGCCATGGGGGCCGAGCCAAGCATCAAAAGGGTCGTCATGGGGTCGCTCCGTGATCCTGGCCCTTTGTAGCGGGTTCGGGGGCCAAGGCCAGCGGTTAGCGTGTCGCGTTCAACCCGATACGGGCAATGTGAATACAATCAGACGCGACACGCTTTTGAAGTGCGGGCGGGTCCGGAAAATGAATGCGCGCGCAGGACCAGCATCGGAATCACCCAATGCTGGCCGCACGCTACAGGGTTGGCCAAGGGGCCGGTGACCTATTCCGCCCCAGCAAAGTAGATCAGGAGCTGGTCTGCCGTCATGCCGTTGATCGTACCGATAAGATCCGAGGTGGTGCTGCGAATGCCGTTGGCAGTGTCCCCGGTGAATTCGCCGGTGACCGTGCCACCGTTCACAAGGACCGTAGCGCCGTTGTACATCAGCGCACCGCTGGTGGCATCCACGGTAAAATTCCCGCCCGCGACAAAGCCGTTCGTAAAGGTGACGGTCCCCGTGGTCGCGCCCATTGAAAGAATGAAGGACTTCGGGTCAGCCTTGATCTGGGACAGGTAGGTATCGGCGCTGACGTTGGGGTCGAAACCGTCCTTGGCGCTGTACATGTCGATCTGGCCGCTGACTTTGTTGGTGTCGAAATTGATCACCATGGTGGTATCCCCCAGGAACAGGGTGCCATTGGTGCCATCGGACGCCGCGACCGCGCCAAGCCCGGTATAGGTTGCCTTGCCGGTGCGCATGTCGACCGCGGTGGGATCGGTCGTCGGGCCATGGATGACATCGCCATCCTTGATGTGGTCATAGACAGTGGCCGTATGCAAGGCATTGGCGTACTTGCTGCATCCCGAAAGCAGCGATGCGGCAGCAACAACTGTCAGGATGGCGATAGGTTTCGCAACCATGGTGAGTTTCATTGGGCAACCTCTTTCAAAAAAACACATTCGGCGGTTCCACCGGGTATTCGAAGTCATGGGTCCAACAGTCCGCGCCGTCCGGGATCAGATGGCCTTCACTTCATGGCGAGACAGCGGCGCTGGCGTGAAGATTTCAGGCCCAAAGGCAAAAATTGGTCTTTCGCTTGTCCGTAATCGGGCAACGACCCGCGTGCGGTTGCGGCGGCGGATTTCCGTGAAAGGGTTTGGGCCACAGGGCAAAACATGCGATTGTCCGGCATTGGTTTTGGATCGCCTGATATTGCCGGCTGCGGGAGCGGATCTTGGAAAAGCAGTTGATTGTCGTGGTGCATGGCGTCGGCGTCCGCGAGGCGGGTGTTGCGGCGGGGCAGGTGTCAGCCTTGCTGGGCGGCGGGGCGAACCCCGGTGAGCGTGGCCAGGACCCGGCCCAGCCGCATTGGCAAGCCCATTCGACCGACGATTTCATCCTGGCCGAAAGTGCCGCCTTTGCGCAAAACGGGCTTCTGAACACCTTTCCCGCCCATCTGCGACGCTTTCGCCGCACCGTGTCGCAGGGCGGGCAGGACCGCCCGCAAGAGCGCATCATTGCCGATTATTTCTGGGGCGATATCTCGGGCACGGGGATGGGCGGGCTGCAGGTGCTGGTCGGGCTGGTCAAGATCATCCTGGGCCTGTCACATGCGGTTCGCGAAAATGCGGCCTTTGTCCATGCCGGGGATGGGGCCTTCGTGGTCTGGAGGCGCCGGATGGCACGCGGGGCGGCCCTTCTGATCCATGGGCCGGTCGTGGCGATCAACCTTGTGCTGTTCCTGGGTGTGGCGGTCACGCTGATCTGGCACACGCTGAACGGGCGCGCATTGGTCGACTTGCCGCATGACGGGTCGCGGATCCTACAAAGCACGATTGCGGAACCCTTGCCCGAACTTGCGCCGCTGTGGACCGAATTGTTCATCGGCGTGCTGGCCATGATCATCGGTCTGTGGGTGCTGAACAAGGCGCAGGTCTTCTTGTTGCGCTATCTGGGCGGCTGGCTGGTGCTGACCGGGTTGGGGGTGATCGTGATTGATGCCTGCCAGCATTTTGCCCCCGATTCCACGTTTGGCGCGATGCAATTGGTCAACCTGATCCTTCTGGATGTCGTTCCGGTCGTCGCAGATGCCAAGACACCGATGGTTGCTGCGGGCTTTCCGGTCTTGGCGATTCTTCTGGTCGGGGTGATGGTCGTCATATGGGCGCTGTCCATTCTTCTGACCTGCTTTCTGATGTTCCTGGCACCATGGCACAAGTCCAAGGCGCAAGCGCAGTCGCTGGTATCCGAGGCCTTGGCGCTGATGTCCATGGCCTGGATGATGTTGATGACCGCAGGCTGGTCCGTGCTTTTGTTTGTGAACTGGGCTGTCACCAGGGCCACGGGGTTTCAACTGCCGGCCGGGATGAAGCCAGAGATCGTGCTGTCCGGCCTAAGGCTTGTGACCCCGGCGGCGGTGATGCTGATGGCACTGGCCCTGATCGGGCTGTATCTGCATCTGCGCAAGAACGGGCGTTTCAGCCGGGATCAGGCCGCGGCCTGGGCCTATCTTGGCAACCGCAAGGCTTTGACCGAGGCGAACCGCCTGATCGTCGGGCAGGCGCTGCTTTATGCGCTGAACGGTTTTCTGATCATCGTGACTGCGTTCTTTGTCATGTCGGTCCTGGCGGCCTTTTCGCGCGAGCAGGCCACGATTTTCGCCGCACTGCGCGCATGGAACCTGTGGCTTATGCCCCGGCTGGTCTTTGCCGTTGGTCTTTTGACCGGCATTCTGGTTCTGGTCGGGCGGCGCGGGCTGGCGGCGGGGGTGGCAATCTTTACCGATGTTCTGGTCTATCTGAACAACTATTCCTGGACCCGTCCCGCCGAACAGGGCCAGATGCCTGGCCCGGCGGGCAGGGCCGCGCCGCACAATCCCAAACACGGCTACTGGCTGCGCCGGCGCATCCATTCCCGGATGGAGACGCTGCTGGAACGGCTGATCGCGGACGAAAAGCCGGATGAGATCGTGATCGTGTCGCACAGCCAGGGCACGGTCATTGCGATGGATGTGATTTGTGCGCGGGCCGGACAGCTGCGCCGCATGAACGACAAGACCGCCACGCTGAAACTGGTGACCATGGGCTCGCCCTATACCCATCTTTACAACCACTACTTCGGCCACGCCTTTGCCGATGCCAGCGCCCGCCACGCGCTGCAACCTGCGTCCCAGGGCGGCGAATTGGCCGATTGGATCAACATTTTCCGGGTCGATGATTTCGTCGGCACCTATGTGGACAGCCACACAACCGATTTTGTCAGGATGGACGGCTCTGAGGGCTGGCCACGCGAACATCCGGTGCCCAAGAACGGGCATACCAATTATTGGGTCGATGAACAGGTCGGAGGCAAGTTGCGCGCCTTCATGCCGTTTCAGATGTCACAGCGAGAATGAGGTACCGCAGCCGCAGGACGACGTTGCGTTGGGGTTGTTGATCACGAACCGCGCGCCGATCAGTTCTTGCGAGAAGTCGATGACGGCCCCGGACAAAAGGGGCAAGGACACGGCGTCGACCAGAACCTTCTGGCCCGCCTTTTCCAGCACCAGATCATCGGCCTGGGGTTCGTCCAGCTTGATATCGTATTGAAAGCCCGAACAGCCGCCCCCCTCGACCGCCACGCGCAGGGCCTTGGTCTGGCCCGTCAGATGCGCAATCTCGGCCAGGCGGGCATAGGCACGGTCGGTCACTTGGGGGGGCAGGTTCATGGCGATCCGGTCCTGATGTTTGGCTCAATATAGGGTGCCGGGGCTTTGGCAACAAGGGTGGTGGTCGCAGGGCACATGCGCCGCTATAAGGGGAAGAATCCTGTGCGAGGTCCGATGCTTGCCCCCTTTGCCTGTCACCCTGACGCCACGCGCGGGCGGCTGCATGTCGAGCGGATGTCGTCGTTCCGCAGCCCGTTTCAGCGCGACCGCGACCGGATCATCCATTCCAGCGCCTTCCGGCGGCTGAAACACAAGACCCAGGTCTTTGTCGAACATGAGGGCGATTATTACCGCACGCGGCTGACCCATACGATCGAGGTGGCGCAGGTGGCGCGCACCATTGCCGGGGTGCTGGGCCTGAACACCGATCTGGCCGAGGCGGTGGCCCTGGCCCATGATCTGGGCCACACGCCCTTTGGCCATACCGGCGAAGACGCGATGGAGGCGTTGATGGCGCCCTATGGCGGCTTTGACCACAATGCCCAGGCCCTGCGCATCGTGACGCGGCTTGAACGGCATTATGCCGATTTCGACGGGCTGAACCTGACCTGGGAGACGCTGGAGGGGATTGCCAAACATAATGGTCCGGTTGTTCGGCTTGCGCCGAACGGGGGCCCTGTCGAGGCGCCGCTGAGTTACGCTTTGGCCGAGGTCAATGCGCAATGGGATCTGGAACTGGGCACCTATGCCAGTGCCGAGGCGCAAGTGGCGGCCATTGCCGATGATGTGGCCTATAATCACCATGATCTGCATGACGGGTTGCGCTCCGGCCTGTTTGACGAGGCGGATCTGATGCAACTGCCCATCACCGGCCCGGCCTTTGCCGAGGTTGATGCCTTGTATCCGGGTCTGGAAAAGATGCGGCGACGGCACGAGGCGCTGCGCCGGGTCTTTGGCCGTATGGTCGAGGATGTCATCGCCGTGGCGCAGGGGCGGCTGGAAGCGGCGCGACCGTCCTCGGCCGAAGAGGTGCGGCATCTGGGCATCACGGTGATCCGCTTTTCCAAACCCCTGTTTCAAGAGTTGAAGGCGATCAAGGGCTTTCTGTTCGCCCGGATGTACCGCGCCCCCACGGTCATGGCCGAACGGGCACGGGTCACCGCCGTGATCAACGGGCTGTTCCCGCTGTATCTGCACCAGCCCGACCTTCTGCCCGCCGAATGGCAGGACGATGTGGCGGCGGCGCGGGATGAGACATCGCTGGCGCGGATCGTCTGCGACTATGTCGCCGGCATGACCGACCGCTTTGCCATTGCCGAGGGCGAGAGGTTGCTTCAGGGCTAAGGCGTGTCTGGTTCCCGATGAATCGAAAGTCGCTGCCTCTCGCCAAGGCTCGAACGCGATTTTCGATCTTTCTGTTTCAATGAGAATCAGACACGCCCCAAAGGGGGATGAGTTTGCGTGGAATCGAAAAACGCTGCCTCTCGCAATCGCTCGAACGCGCATTTCGATGAGGTTGTTTCCATGAAACCTCATCCCGCCCTAAGGCGCTTATGTGGGCTTCAGGCTTTCAAGATACATCTGCCGGAAGACCGAAGCCATCAACGTCCGATCACCCGTCAATGCCTTTTCGCATGCCACGGCATAGCCATCGCCCGGTCTGGGGCGCAGCCGGACAAAGGGTGGAATGCCATAGCGCATCGAAATGTAGGCCGCCCACAATCGGGCTGTCCGGCCGTTTCCATTGGCAAAAGGATGGATGCGAACCCATTCGGCATGGACCCAGGCGCAAAGCTCGATCACGGCATTGATTCTGTCACCGGTTTTCGGCGGGCCGTTCGCCGCGATCATCGGGTCCAGGGCGGTTGTGACCCGCTTCAGCGTCGCGTAGAAATCGGCCAGCGCGCCTGCAACGTCGCGCGACGGCACACCGGGGTGTCGCCCGATGCGCACCTCGACTGCGCGCATGTCAGCCTCGCCCCGAAAGCAGCCGACATGGTCCTTGTCCTCGGCGCGCAGGCCCAGCATGATCGTGCTGTGCCATAGCTTGACATCGCCGCTGTCGGGCAGAAAGGGCCGTTCGGCCTGTGACCGCGCAAGTCGAAACGCCTTGCGCAAATTCGACTGCAGCAGATCACTGTCCTCATCCCAATCAGGCACCAAGGACACCCCGAACCAAATTGGTGACCGAGCCGTCAGCAGGCTCGCTTACCACACCCTGAGCGGGGTCGCCCCGTGCCAATGTCTCGGCCCGGACGGCGCGTTCGATTGCCGCATCGAAATGCGGATCGGCCTCGGCGAGCTTGAGCAGTTCGGCCACCGACGCCTCGATCTCTTCCCGAAGCGCAAGGGCATCGCGGGCCACAAAGGCGCGCAGCGCCATGTTTATGGTCTTGTTCAGCGTCGTCGATCGCAGTTTGCTGAGTTTGATCAGGCCATTCTTGAGGTCGGGGTCCAATCTGATGGTGGTTGCAATACTATCCATGGGTTTGCCGACAGATCGGCCGGAAACGGATCTAGATCCGATGGGCCGAGCTGACCTTCTGTTGGGAGCGGTGCGCGTTAA
>JAYSWK010000534.1:0-3100 GCA_043718085.1 Rhodobacterales bacterium | reverse complement strand
AGCAGGTGAAGATCAGGCGCAGGCGTTCGTCAGGGATCACCTCTGGGTCCTCCTCGGCCTCGTCGCGGGCCAGAACGGCCAAGGCATCGGTCTGGGCCGTATCGCGGATGGTGCTGCGCAGACGGTCGATGGCCTTGCGGAAGGCCACGCGGATCAGCCAGGCTTCGGGGCGGTCGGGCACGCCCCGCTGGCCCCAATGGAGCAGGGCCGAGGCGGCGGCATCCTGCAGCGCATCCTCGGCCAGTTGAAAGTCGCGCACCCTTGCGATGAGGGCGGCAAGAATGCGCCCCCGATCGGCGCACAGAGCCTGGGCCAGGACCTGCGCGGGATCGGGGGTTGGGATCACGTTGTATAGTCCATGACGGGGCGCAACTCGACCGTTCCGTAACCCGCCGTGGGGATCATGGCGGCCACTTTAATTGCCGCATCCAGATCGGGCACCTCGATCAGGTAATATCCGCCCAGATGTTCCTTGGTTTCGGCAAAGGGGCCGTCCATGGTTTCGGTCTTGCCGCCCCGGACGCGCACCGAAGTCGCGGATTGCACAGGCTTCAGCCCATCCCCGGCCACAAAGGCGCCGCGCGCCTTCAACTCGGCGGTGAAGGCATTGTAGCCCGCCATCATCGCGTGAAATTCAGGGCTGCCGTAAGGGGGTTCGGCAGCGGGAGCCGCGTAGATCAGAGCCATGTATTGCATGATGTGTCCTATCTTGGTTGGAAGGTTGGGGTTTGGAAAGGGTCAGGCAAAGCATTGCATGGCAAGGATGACGACCAGGCCAAGCTGGACGAAGCCGGTCGCAACACCGCCGGCAATGCGCAGGGGATGGTTGGACCGCGTGACGGTGATGCCGAACGGATGGATCAGGCGCGCCAAGACCAATGCGACGCCCGCCACGTTCAGCATCATGGCATTGGCGCCGCCCGCCTCGGCCAGAATCATCAGGATCAGGGTGATCGGTACGTTTTCGACAAAGTTCATCTGACGGCGCGACGCCTCGAGCAAGCGGTCGTCGCCGCGGTCACCCAAGGCGATTGTGGTCTTGCCGCGCGCCCGGATGACCAGTTGGGTCAGCACGAACACGATCACGGTCAGGATGGCGGCATAGGGGGCAGTGATGGCGAAGGTCATGGCGTTTCTCTTTCGATCATTGCGCATCCCAAGGACGTTCACATTCCATCAAATTCTACATTGGACCGGAAAAAACTTTTTTGCCGCCGGAAAAACCCTGGATCAGGGGCAAACAGGGGGATCGGGCTCTTTTCCCCAAGGCCGAGCTGGCATATGAGGCGGCAAGCCAGAGGAGTGCGACCATGACCGAACCTGCCATCACCCCGGAACTGGTTGCCGCCCATGGGTTGAAGCCTGATGAATATGCGCGGCTTCTGGACATCGTGGGCCGGGTGCCAAGCTATACCGAGCTTGGGATATTCTCGGCGATGTGGAACGAGCATTGCAGCTACAAGTCGTCGAAGAAATGGCTGCGCACCCTGCCGACCACCGGGCCGCAGGTGATTTGCGGGCCGGGCGAGAATGCGGGCGTGGTCGATATCGGCGACGGTCAGGCGGTGATCTTCAAGATGGAAAGCCACAATCACCCAAGCTATATCGAGCCCTATCAGGGGGCGGCGACCGGGGTGGGCGGCATTCTGCGCGATGTGTTCACCATGGGCGCGCGGCCGATTGCAGCGATGAACTCGCTGAGTTTCGGTCTGCCCGACCATCCCAAGACGGCGCATCTGGTCAAGGGTGTGGTCGAGGGTGTGGGCGGGTATGGCAATGCTTTCGGCGTGCCGACGGTGGGCGGCGAGGTGCGGTTTCATCGCAGCTATAACGGCAACTGTCTGGTCAATGCCTTTGCCGCCGGGTTGGCGGATGCCGACAAGATTTTCTATTCGGTCGCCTCGGGCGTGGGGATGCCGGTGGTCTATCTGGGCGCCAAGACGGGGCGCGACGGGGTGGGCGGGGCCACGATGGCCAGTGCCGAGTTTGACGACACCATCGAGGAAAAGCGCCCGACGGTGCAGGTCGGCGATCCCTTCACCGAAAAGCGGCTTCTGGAGGCGTGTCTGGAGTTGATGGCGTCGGGTGCGGTGATTTCCATTCAGGACATGGGGGCGGCGGGGCTGACCTGTTCGGCGGTCGAGATGGGCGACAAGGGCGGTTTGGGGATCAAGTTGCAGCTGGACCATGTGCCCCAGCGCGAGACCAACATGACCGCCTATGAGATGATGCTGTCCGAAAGCCAGGAACGCATGCTGATGGTGCTGCGCCCGGCGAAAGAGGCCGAGGCGCGGGCGATCTTTGCCAAATGGGATCTGGATTTCGCCATCGTGGGGGAAACCATTGCCGAGGACCGGTTCCTGATCCTGCATGGCGACAAGGTCATGGCGGATCTGCCCTTGGCCAAGCTGTCGTCCAGTGCGCCGGAATATGACCGGCCCTGGGTTGCAACGCCACCTGCGGCGCCCTTGGGTGCCGTGCCCGCGATTGGCGCGATTGCGGCTTTGTCGGTGCTGATCACAGCGCCGTCCTATGCCCACAAGGCCTGGGTGTGGGAGCAATATGACAGTCAGGTCGGCGCTGACACATTGCGCACGCCGGGCATGGGGGCGGGTGTGGTGCGGGTGCATGGCACGGGCAAGGCGCTGGCATTCACCAGTGACGTGACGCCGCGCTATGTGATGGCGAACCCCTATGAGGGTGGCAAGCAGGCGGTGGCGGAAGCGTATCGCAATCTGTCAAGTGTTGGGGCCAGGCCATTGGCCACGACGGATAATCTGAATTTCGGCAATCCCGAAAAGCCCGAGATCATGGGGCAGTTGGTCGGGGCGTTGCAGGGGATCGGCGAGGCGTGCATCGCGCTGGACATGCCCATCGTGTCGGGCAATGTCTCGCTTTACAACGAGACGGATGGCAAGGGCATCCTGCCGACGCCGACCATCGGGGCGGTGGGGATATTGGCCGATCTGGGCCGGATGATCGCAGGCCAGCCGCGCGAAGGTGATGTGGCGGTGCTGATCGGCACCACGGCGGGTCACCTTGGCCAATCGGCCCTGCTGGCCGAGGCGTTTGGCATGGAAGCGGGCGACGCCCCGCCGGT
>JAYSWK010000533.1:0-3105 GCA_043718085.1 Rhodobacterales bacterium | reverse complement strand
TTGAGAATTACCGCAGCTTCGGCGAAAGCGTGGAGACTGCATTGGATCATTGCGAGGACCGCATCCGCGAGATCCGGCAGGAGGCCGACCGCCTGTGTACGGCGCCATATCGGGGTGAGTGTCACGATGATCTGCTGCCAGGCCTGCGACATTTGACGATCGATCGGGCGATCTACTGGTTCGAAGTGAACGAAGCGGAACAGCGGGTACGTATCCTGGCGATCTTTTTCGGCGGCCAGGATCATGTCCGCCACATGCTGACGCGGCTCCTTACGCCCTGACGCAAATGCTCCGCGTGGCGGTGTTCCGGGCGGCTTCCTGAGAAGACCTTCATCTCGTTAAGAGATAGGATGGACCATTCGGCAACTGCCCGTGGAACGAGTGGTGCTTCCACTACACGATGGTCTGTTCACGGCCGATTGTGTTGAAACACAATGTTGTCTGCCGGCTTTGCGGCTGATTCACTTCCCGTCGTGACTGGGAGCTACTGGCATGATGGGATCGCGGCAAGCTGTACAGACCTCGGTGGCCTTGATCAAAGTGGCGGTCGTGCCGGGCATATGGGCCGGATCAAAGGGCGGGCCGATGTGGTTAGCGCCGGGCGCGTGGCCATTGGACAGGCCATGAACCGCCCAGACGCCTTCGACCGGCACAAGGATGGCGCGGTCCTATGGGCTGCCGGTCGGTGCCATCCGCCCCACGACGGCATAAGAATGGCCGTCGTGATGCTCCTCATGGCCAGCGTCATCCGGGACGGGGTCCATTCCGTGGGCCGGGGTCAGGGTCTGACCGGGCTCCAGGCCCTCAAAGGCCCCGACCACAGCTTCGTTCGCGGTCGCAAAGGCGCCCCCCTCTGCCAGGCTGCCCCCCAGGCGGGGCAGGAACTCCGCCGCTGTCCCCAAGACCGGCGCACCGTCATGGCTGTCGCCAAAGGCGATGGGAGCGGCCAGGGCCACGCCCTCAGTCCGGGCAATCGCGTCATAGGCCGCCCCATCCAGCAGCGCCATGTCCGAGGGCTGCAGATAGACGGCGGCCAGCATGTCGGTGATCTCGCTGCCGGTGGCGGCCACGACCAGATCGAATTTTTCGGCGGCCACGCCGAAGCCTGCCGCAACCCGCGCTCTTGCGTCGAAAGACCCGCCCCCAGTGCGACTGACAGCGCGATCAGTGCGACAAAGACCAGATTGATCCCGACAAAGCGGCGCCGCGAGGCCAATGCCAGGTCGTAAGGTGCCAGGCCGCGCAACACGACTAGCCCGAGCAGCGCCCCAGGCAGCATCAGCAGGGCCAGCCACAGACCATTCTGCCAGGCCGGGGAAAGCCGGTTCCACGAATCAGGCATGGCTGTCCTGCACGATCATCCCATCGGCCAAGCCCGCTTGAAATGCCGTCACTTTGGGCGCGGCGGAGGAAGCGGTCAATCGTTGGACCCTCTTGACATTGTACTACCTTAATTCTAGAAATATCGAAGCATTAAGAGTATTCCCGACATGATGGACATCCCTCTGACTGCATCCCGACTGGAAGCCTTGGGAAATCCGACGCGATTGCGCCTGTATCGTCTTTTGGTGCGCGCGGGCCAGCCGGGCCTGGCGGTGGGGCAAATCCAGGAAAAGCTGGGCATCCCCGCCTCAACCCTGTCGCATCATTGCCGAGCTTTGGTGACAGTCGGCCTTGTGCAGCAGGAACGTTCGGGAACATCGCTGATCTGCCGGACGAACTATGCGGTGATGCGCGGGTTGCTGGACGATCTTGCTGCCGAATGCTGCGTCGACAGCGGCTGTCAGACGGCCAGCCAGCCGTCATGATTTCTTGCGAATTAATTCCATCTTTCTAGCACAAGGGGAAGACGATGCGACCGATGACAGTTGCCATTCTGGGGGCGGGTCCGACCGGGCTTGCCGCCGCTGCACATGTTCTGGAACGGGGCATGACACCGCTTATCCTTGAACAGGGGCCCAGGGTTGGCCACGCCGTCCGCGCCTGGGGGCATGTGCCCATGTTCTCGAACTGGGCGCTGAACATCGATGCGGCGGCGACAAGGCGGCTGGCAATAACCGGATGGACTGCGCCTGACCCGCAGGCCTATCCCACGGGCGATGCCCTGGTCCGCGACTATCTTGAACCCCTGGCAGCCACACTGGAGCCTTGGCTGCAGGTGCAGCGCAAGGTCACCGGGATTTACCGCCATGGGTTGGACAAGGTCAGAGATGCCGGGCGGGCAGAGGCAGCCTTTCTGATCGAGACAGATGGGCCGTTCGGGCCGGAAACCTACCGCGCCGATGCCGCGATCGACGCGACGGGGACTTGGTTTCAGCCAAACCCGGGCGGCCAGGGACGCGCTGTTCCGGGCGAGGCTGGGCATTCGAAAGTGACCTATGGGATGCCCGACATCGCGCAAACCCTGCGCGACCGGTTTCAGGGAAAGCGGGTTGCTGTTCTGGGCGGGGGTCATTCCGCCATCGGCAACCTGATCGCGCTTGCATCGCTGCCCGGCACGGTGCCGGTCTGGTTGTGCCGGGGCACGACCACGGCCCGCGCGCTTGGTGGCGGCGCAGGCGACCAGCTTGCGGCACGGGGATCGCTGGGGGTTGAGATTGCTGACCTGCTGGCCTCGGGGCGGGTGGCGGTCGAAACGGGGTTCCGGCTGGCTGCCATCGACGGCACAGACCCGCTGGTCGCGCGGTCAACAGATGGCTGTCGCGTTCTGGTCGATGAAATGGTCATTTCGACCGGGTTCCGACCCGATCTTTCGCTGTTTGGTGAATTGCGGGTGGCGCTGGACCCCGCGCTGGACTGTCCACCCGCGCTCGCCCTGCTGGTCGACCCGAACCAGCATTCTTGCGGAACCGTCCGGCCACATGGCGCGGCAGAGTTGGCGCATCCGGAGCCGGGTTTCTGGATTGCCGGGATGAAATCCTATGGTCGCGCCCCGACATTCCTGATGGCAACAGGGCATGAGCAGGTCCGGTCCATTGTAGCTAAAATCGCGGGCGACGATGCGGCTGCCGCCCGCGTGGAACTCACCTTGCCGGAAACCGGCGTCTGCAGCGGTCCGGGCCCTCGCATCGCACAGGCCGTTGCCGCAAGCTGCTGCGGTGGCCC
>JAYSWK010000532.1:0-3116 GCA_043718085.1 Rhodobacterales bacterium | reverse complement strand
CGACATCGGCCTCGTTGAAACAGGTGCAGAACTCCTCGAACAGGGAATGCAGGCGGGTATAGCGGTGCGGCTGATGGACGGCGATGACGCGGCCCCCCGCCTGCCCCGACGAGATGGCCTGGCGCGCGGCTTTCAGCACGGCGGCTATTTCGACCGGGTGGTGGCCGTAATCGTCGATGATGGTAACGCCCTGCACCTCGGCCACTTTGGTGAAGCGGCGATTGACCCCGGCGAATGAGGCCAGCGCCTCGCGGATCTCGCTGGCTTTCATGCCCAGGTGGCGGGCCACGGCCACGGCGGCCAAGGCGTTGGAGACATTGTGATCTCCCGGCATGGGCAGGGTGCAGTCTGCGATCTGCTGGCCCTGCCCCTCGCCTTGCAGCAGCACGTCGAAATGGGCAATACCCTTGTCATAGGTCAGATTGACGGCCCGCACATCGGCCTGGGCGTTGAAGCCGAAGGTAACGATGCGGCGGTCGGTGACGCGGCCGACCAGGGCCTGAACCTCGGGGTGGTCGGTGCAGCAGACGGCCAGGCCATAGAACGGGATGTTCGAGACGAATTCGTAGAAGCCTTTGCGCAGATTGTCGAACGTGCCCCAGTGCTCCATATGTTCGGGGTCGATATTGGTGACGATGGCGATGGTGGCGGGCAGGCGGTTGAAGCTGCCGTCGCTTTCATCGGCCTCGACCACCATCCACTCTCCCGCCCCGGCCCGCGCGTTGGAGCCGTAGGCATGGATCACCCCGCCGTTGATCACTGTGGGGTCAAAGCCGCCCTTGTCCAGCAAGGTGGCCACCATGGTCGTGGTCGTGGTCTTGCCATGCGTCCCCGCCACGGCGATGTTCGACCGCATCCGCATCAGTTCGGCCAGCATCTCGGCCCGGCGCACCACGGGCAGCTTGCGCCGCCGCGCCTCTTCCAGTTCGGGATTGCCCTTCTTGATGGCCGATGAAATCACGATCACGGCCGCATCCCCGAGATTGGCCGCCGCCTGCCCTTCAAAGAAGGTGGCCCCCAGGTGCACCAGACGGTCGGTGATCCTGGAGGCTTTGGCGTCAGACCCCTGCACCGTATAGCCCAGCGTCATCAGCACCTCGGCGATGCCCGACATGCCGATCCCGCCGATGCCGACAAAGTGGATAGGACCCAGTTCCATCGGCAGTTTGGTGGCAGCGCTCATGGGTCAGTCTTTCTTCAGGGCCTCGACCAGCGAGGCCAGGCGAATGGTTGCATCGGGACGGCCCTGGGCCAGGGCATTGCGGGCCATCAACTCGGCCCGTTCTGGATCACCCAATATGGCGGTGATTTCGCGGCAAAGCCGTTCGGCCGTCAATTCGGCCTCGGGGATCAGCACGGCGGCCCCGGCCTCGACCAGACCGCGGGCATTGGCGGTTTGTTCATCGCGGATCGCCGCAGCCAGCGGCACCAGAATGGACGGTCGCCCGATGATCGACAGATCGGCGATTGACGAGGCGCCGGCGCGGCTGATCACCAGCTGCGCCTCGGAAAAGCGGCGCGGGACATCGGCGAAAAAGGGCTCGACCTCGGCGGACAGGCCTGCGGCCTCATAGGCGGCCACGACGCGGTCGTGATCCTCGGCGCGGGCCTGATGGGCGATGCGCAGATGGTGGCGCAGGGTGTCGGGCAGCAGGGCCAGTGCGGCTGGCACGGTATCGGACAGGATGCGCGCGGCCTGGCTGCCGCCGATCACGACCAGGCTCATCGGATAGTCGCCGGGCGTGATATAGCCCGCCCCGGCCCGTTCCAGCACGGCGGCGCGCACCGGATTGCCCGTGGCCTCGCCCGACACGCCATCGGGCAAGGCGGTGGGCCAGGTGCCGCAGGCCACCTTGCTGACCCGGCGGGCAAAAAGCTGGTTCACCCGGCCAAGCACGCCGTTTTGTTCATGCAACATGCGCGGCAGGCCCAGGATCACCGCCGCCGACAGGGCCGGGATCGTGGGATAACCGCCAAAGCCCACCACGACAGCGGGCCGGTCCCCCATCAACCGGACCGTGGCCCCGATCACGCCGGCGGCAAGGCGAAACGGCACCAGCAGTTTGGCCAGCACGCCGCCCCGCGCAAAGGTGGCCGAGGGGACCTGCGAAATCTCGACCGCATCGGGAAAGCCTGCGACATAGCGCGCGCCGCGAGCATCGGTCGACAGGCGCACCCGCCAACCCTTGGCCAGCATCGCCTCGGCCAGCGCCTGGGCGGGGAACATATGCCCGCCGGTCCCGCCCGCCGCGATCAAAAGAAGCGGGGCCGGGGCCATCAACGGCCCCGCTTGAAAATATCGGCCAACTCACCCTGCGGCCGGGTCCGGGTCAGCGCCAGAAGCATCCCGACCGTGATCCCGGCGGCAATGACCGACGAGCCGCCATAGCTGACGAAAGGCAGGGTCATCCCCTTGGCGGGCAAAAGCCGCACCGCCACGCCGATGTTGATCATGGCCTGCACGCCAAAGATGCAGGCCAGGCCCGTGCCCGCCAGACGCACGAAAGGATCGCGTTCGCGGGTCAGGCGCAACAGGCTGCGGACGACGACGGTGCAGTAAAGGGCGATGATGACCAGAACCAGGATCAGACCATATTCCTCGGCCGCGACGGCGATGATGAAATCGGTATGGGCATCGGGCAGCGTCCATTTGACCTGACCCTGCCCGACGCCGACGCCGAAAAAGCCGCCCTCCTGAATGGCGTTGGTGGCATAGCCGATCTGGCTGCGCGGATCGATGTCGGCGGTCAGAAAGCCGTCGATTCGGCGGGCGAAATGTTCGGAATGTTCATAGGCAAAGCTGCCACCCATAAAGATCATGCCCAGCACCAGCACAATCAGCAGCATCGGCGCGCCTGCGACGAAATAGATCACGCCCCAGCCGAACAGAACCAGCATCGACTGGCCGAAATCGGGCTGCAGCGCCAGAAAACCCACGATGACCAGCGTCAGGGCAAAGGACATGGTCTTGCCCGGCGGGCCGTTCAGCTCGGCACTGGCGGCCATCAGCCAGGCGGTGACCACGATGAAACCGGGCTTCAGAAACTCGGACGGCTGAAACGAGGCAAAGCCCAGCGAAAACCAGCGCACAGCGCCTTTGCCGAAATCGGTGCCAA
>JAYSWK010000531.1:0-7788 GCA_043718085.1 Rhodobacterales bacterium | reverse complement strand
AAATCAATGCCAAAGCTGCTGAATCTGTCGTGTTGAACGCCACGGGCCAGTTGGAATCAACCCGTTTTTGTGTTATACAATTTTCACAATCAACGAAGGATGCCTGAACCCCGCTCGGTGCTGCTCGCCTGGGCGCGGTTTTTCTGACGACATTTTCCGCTGAAGGCTGCGGTCTCAAACCGCAGACTTGGAATTTTCGTCCGATGTGGGCCTGGCCCTTGAGGAAGCGACTGAATGACCAAGATGAAGAAGCCTGATTTCCACCCCAACGAGTTTGTGGTGTATCCCGCGCATGGCGTGGGCCGCATCATCTCGATCGAAGAGCAAGAGATCGCAGGTATGCGGCTTGAACTTTTCGTCATCTCCTTCGAAAAGGACAAGATGACGCTGCGGGTTCCCACGCACAAGGCAACCGAGATCGGCATGCGCTCGCTCTCGACCCCCGACCTCGTGACCAAGGCTTTGGATACCCTGAAAGGCAAGGCCCGCGTCAAGCGCGCCATGTGGTCGCGCCGCGCCCAGGAATATGAACAAAAGATCAATTCGGGTGATCTGATGGCCATTGCCGAGGTGGTCCGCGACCTGCACCGCTCGGACGATCAGCGCGAACAGTCCTATTCCGAACGTCAGCTTTACGAGGCGGCGCTGGAACGTCTGACCCGCGAAGTGGCCGCTGTGGCGGGTTCTGACGAGGCTGGCGCACAGCGCCGTGTCGGCGAAGTGCTGATCGGTCGCGCCGCCTGACGCCTGGCAAATTCCCAGGAATCGGCGGCCTGAACGGGCCGCCGTTTTTCTTTGTCGGGAACGGACGAAATTGGGTCTGCCCCGACTGGTCAATTGCGGCCCATGGGGCTAGTCAAATCCCTGATGACACCCGGATGGACCTGATGACCCCCAAGACACTCGCCGATTTCCGCGCGGCTTTGGCCGCCCTTTCCTCCCCCGACGCTGGCGCAACCAAGGCCGCCGAAGCGCGCAATGGCATGCTGACCAAACCGCCCGGCGCGCTGGGGCAGCTTGAACATATCGCGATCTGGCTTGCGGGCTGGCAGGGCACCGACCGCCCGCGCGTCCAGCGCCCTCAGGTTGCGATCTTTGCGGGCAATCATGGCGTTGTGGCCAAGGGCGTTTCGGCCTTTCCGGCCGAGGTCACCGTGCAGATGGTCGCCAATTTCCGCCACGGCGGGGCAGCGATCAACCAATTGGCCAAGACTTTCGGCGCCAGCATGACGGTCGAGGCACTGGACCTTGACCATCCGACCCAGGACTTTACCCAAGGCCCTGCAATGACCGAGGCCGATGTCCTGTCCGCCCTGCAAACCGGCTGGAACGCGGTCGATCCCAAAGCGGACCTTCTGGTGCCCGGCGAAATGGGCATCGGCAACACCACCTCTGCTGCCGCCATCTCTTGCGCCCTTTTCGGAGGTGCGGCCGAAGATTGGGTTGGTCGCGGCACCGGCGTCGATGATGCGGGGCTGGCGCGCAAGGCCAAGGCCGTTGCGGTTGGTGTCGCCCGCCACCAAAGCCGCGATCCATTCGAGGTTCTGCGCTGCCTTGGCGGACGCGAGATTGCCGCCATGGCCGGTGCCATGTTGGCCGCGCGCCATCACCGCATCGCGGTGCTTCTGGACGGTTTCATCGCCTGTTCGGCGGCGGCCGTGCTCAAATCCGCCAACCCCGCGGCCCTTGACCATGCCATGGCCGCCCATGTCAGCGCCGAGGCCGCCCATGCCCGCCTGCTGACCGCTTTGGGCAAGGTTCCGCTGCTCAGCCTGGGTTTGCGCCTGGGCGAAGGTTCGGGGGCAGCCTTGGCGATCGGCGTGATCCAGGCTGCGGCCAATTGCCATTCCGGCATGGCGACCTTCGCGGAAGCGGGCGTATCAGACGGCTGATTTGACCTTTCCCGAAATACTCCCGCCGGAGGCGCCTTTGCTGGCCAAGGGTGCCTCCGGCGGGAGTATTTGACCAAGGTGCAATGGTCAGGTGCCAGGTTTCTCTCGAACGCTGTCCAGTTCTTCCATCAGCGACATCTGCATCTCGCGGTCCAATTCTCCGGCGCGGGCGATGAAGTCCTTGTTCAGATCCACCCGCTCGCCCGGCACCCACAATTCGGCCAGATCCTGCATGGCCGCGCGGTCCAGCCGCCAGAAGGCCTGGCTCAGCGTGGCGGCCTCGTAATCGGTAAATCCCATGCTTTCCAGCACATAGCGTCCGGCGCGCACCGAGCTGTCAAAGGTTTCCCGCACGATCTTGGTCGCCCCGGCCTGATAAAGTTCATAGACATGGATGCGGTCCCTTGCGCGGGCGATGATTGCAATATCGGGGCGCCTTTGGCGCACAAAGCGGACCAGTTCCGTGGCATTGGCCTTGTCGTCAATTGCCACGACCAGGGCCTGTGCCTCCATCAGCCCGGCGGCCTCCAGAAGTTCGGGCCGCGTGGGATCGCCGAAATACCCCTTCACGCCAAAGCGGCGCTGGGTCTCGATCGTGGCCATGTCATTGTCCAGGACCACCGTGGTCAGCCCCGAATGCCGCGCCAGCCGGTTCACGACCTGACCAAAGCGGCCCACGCCCGCAATGATGACCGCCCCACGTTCATCGATGTCATCGGCGGGTTGTTCGGTCTGCCGGGCGGCGATGCGGGCCGAAATACGCTCATAGCCCAGAAACAACAGCGGCGTCAGCAGCATTGACAGGCTGATCACCAGCTGCGCGATCTGGCCGGTCAGAGCAGGCAGGGCGCTTTCATTGCGGGCGATGGTGATGATCAGGAACCCGAACTCGCCGCCCTGGGCCAGGCCAAGGGTGAACAACATCCGGTCGCGCGACTTCAGCCGGAAGACCAATGCCACGATCCCCAGCACCAGCACCTTGATGGCGATCAGGCCGATGACGGCGGCCAGGATCAGCATGGGCGAGGCGATGAGCAGCGCAAAATTGATGCCCACGCCGACAGTCATGAAGAACAGACCCATCAAAAGCCCCTTGAAGGGCTGCAAATCGGCTTCCAACTGGTGTCGAAATTCCGAATTGGCCAGCACTACGCCGGCCACAAAGGTGCCAAGCGCCGGCGACAGCCCGACCAGCAACATCAGGAATGCGATGCCCAGAACCATCAAGAGCGAGATGAACGTCGACATTTCCGGCAGTCTGGCGGCATGGACAAAGCGAAACACCGGTCGGCTCAGGTAATGTCCGGCCAGGATGATGGCGGCCACGATCACCAGGGTCAGCCCGGCCACGCCCCAAGCCGGCAGATGATGAACCAGCGTGATCAGCGGTTCCGCCACGCCCTTGGTCACATCGCCCTTTGCAACGGCCCCGCCGTTCGGGGCCAGAAACGGCATGATCGACAGGATCGGAACCACGGCCAGGTCCTGGCTAAGCAGAACCGCAAAGGACGCGCGTCCGCCCACCGTGCGCATCAACCCCTTTTCGGTCAGCGTCTGCAGCACGATCGCGGTCGACGACATGGCCCCCAGCATCCCCAGGATCAGCGCCACCTGCCACGTCATGCCCACAAGGATCGCCACGGCAGCCACGGCCGCCATGGTCAGCCCGACCTGCAGCCCCCCCATGCCGATCAGCTTTTGGCGCATGTCCCACAGGGCCGCGGGGCGCAACTCCAACCCGATCAGGAACAGCATCAACACCACGCCAAACTCGGCGAATTCCTGCAGATCGCCCGCCTCGGCCCCGGCCAGACCCATGACCGGACCCATCAATATCCCCGCCGCCAGATAGCCCAGAACCGATCCCAACCCCAGCCGAACCGCCAGGGGAACCACCAGCACCGCCGCAGCAAGATAGATCGAAGCCTGCAGCAGAAAACTTTCCATCATGGCCTTTCACGGGGGGGGCGTGCAAACGCCTGCCTAGTGCGGAACTATCTCATCCGCGCCACCGAATGAAAAGTGGCTCGGGTCCATCCGGGATGCACAGAGGCTGGGAATATTGCGCTTGGCACTTGATCCGGTCAGCCAGACCAAGTGCAAAATGCCTTAGCCCTGCGGCAGGGTCAGCGTCACCATCCGCCCGCCCTTTTGGTACTGCAAGGCGGTCGCACTGATCGCAGCTATCCGGCCACCGTCAATCGTGTCGCCCACGACGACCTTCTTGATGCCGCCCCCCGGTTGGCGCACCAGGGCATAGCGCCCTGATGCCGTGCCGAAAATACCGATCAGGGCGACTTTGTTCAGGTTCAGCACATCCTTGGTGGTCGCCTGCTTGGCGACCGAGGCATTGGTGGGCATTTTCGGGGCAGGGGCCTCGGCCTCGGGTTCGACCTGTTCTTCGGGCGCAAAGCTTGCGGTCTGGGTCTGGGCATCATTCTGCGGCTCCGGCGCCTGGACGGCGGCAGCGACGGCGGCGTCCACGGCTTGATCCATCCCGCTTGGCCGGGCCGCAGGCTTGCGCGACACGCTTATGGCCAGGGCGCTGGTGCTGGCCTGCACGCCATTGGCCGCCAGCGAAGCCGCCGCCGCCTCATTGTCGTTCAGGGGGGCTTCGGCCGCCTCGGTCAGGTCCGTCAACGCAGCGGGCCGTGGGCGCGGGCGTGCATTGGCAAACCGGCTGTCCGCTGCGGGCGCCAGGGAAACCGGGGGTTGATCCGCCACGCTCTCTGGCGTGACCAGCCCCTGCGGCTTGGCCTTGGGCGTCTTGCCGGCAAGGGCCGGGTTGGCGGCAAAGGTTTCCGCCGGGGTCACCAGCGGTGACAAAGGCGCCACAACCGCAACCACCGCACTATCCGCAGCAGCCACCACCGGCCGTGTCGGCGGCACCACCTTTGGCGCCCCTGCAATAAGCAGAACGCCCTCGGGCGTCATGATCCCCTCGGGCGTCGGTCGGATGCGACCATCAGCGTCAAATGTGTAAACCGTGCCGAAAGGTGGCGGCGGTGCGGCCTCTTGCGGTGGCGGATCGCTGCCCGCCGTGGGCTGCGGCAAAAGCACAGCGTCCGAGGTTGCGGGCGGCGTGTCCGCTGCCGCCAGGAAAATTTCGTCCTGCGGATCATTGCTGGGTGCCGCCGCCGTTGCGGCGACGCTGGCCACGGCCGCACCGGGTCCCGGTTCCGCTTCCGCTTCCGGGGCAGGGGCGGGTTCTGGCTGGGGATCTGCAACGGCTGCAACATCCGCCTCGCCCGTGGACGCGGTTTGCGCGGCCAGATCCGCGTCCTGCCCGTCCGCCAATGCCTCGTCCTCGGCGCTGGGCAGATCTTCGGCGGCAGGGTCCGCTGCAAGGTTGGCCACAGCATTGGTGGCCGGGGCCGCACTGGGGTCGCCATCGATCGAGCTTAGATAAAAGCTTGACCACGCCGCAACCAAGGCCAGCGCCACCAGCAGAACGCCGGTCAGAACCAACCCCAGATAACGCGGCTTGCCACGCATCTGCAGCGGACGGCCATCAAGCCCGGTCAGGGCCGAGTTCGTCGATTTGCCACTGGAAATGGTCTCGGTGCCTTGGGCGGTGGCGGCCATGGGCAATGCCACCACATTGCGCTCGCGTTTTGGCCCGGCGATGCCCGGTGCGGTCACGGCGGCCTTGCCTTTTGACGCACCCGGCTTTCCGGCCTGCATCCGTCCGGGGAAAAGAACGGTGTCCCGGCTTGCGCTGGGCAAGGGGCTGGCGGGTTTGGCCAGACTTGGGCGTGGCACGGCAGGGCGTTGGCTTGGGGCGGGCCCGACCGGTGGGACTTTGCGCGCCTTGGCTTCCGCCGCAGCCGCGGCAAAGTCGGCGGTCGGCGTCATCTTGGGCTCGATGCGCGCCTCATCGGCGGAACGACGGCTGGCAAAGGCGGCAAATCCCTCGGTCGCGGGGGCGGCGGTTGCCTCTGCAGCGGGTCTGTCCGACCCGTTTTCGGCCCCTTGCGGCGCGTCTGTATTGTCCAGGACATCCAGCGCCATGGGGGCTTCATCGACCAGGTCGATGGCCATGGCCTTCGGGTCGAACGACTGTACGCCCGCTGCCGGGACCCGGGCTGCGGTGAAATCGGGCAGCGGATCAAGGTCGCCGGGCTTTGCGTCGCCGTCTGGCACCTGGTCATGCGCGCTGGCAGACGGGCCGTCGGCTGGGGCGGGGTCTGCCTGCGGGATGGCGTCATGGGTGGGCGCGTCAAGTGCAAGGTCCGCAGCAGCCATTGGCGCGGGTAGGGCAGCCTCCATCGCGGGCAAAGCGTCCGGTACGGCTTGCTGTCCGGTTTCGGCTTTTGGTTCGCTTTCGGGTTCGACCGGGACCTGTGCAGGGGTTTCCGACGCCATGGCGTCCTGCGCATCCGCTGCGGCAGACCCGTCGATCTTGAAGGGGAGGTCTGGCGCAGGCGGGGCCGCCGGCTTTGGATAGTCGCGCGGCACCAGGGTGACCGGGTCCTGATCCCTTTCGACCTTTTCACCCTCGGCAAGCAAACTGGCTGACAGGGCCGAGGTGCCAAAATAGGGCTCGCCCCGATAAGCGCCGTCGGGGGCCGCGACAAAGGACACCGGGTTGAAGCGATGCTCGGCGGCAAAGGCCTCGGCCTCGGCCAGGGTCTCTTTGGCGACAACGGCGACATTTATTTCAGACCCGTCGCCCCACCAGTCATAGGCCAGATCGTCAACGCCGTACGGGGTCAACCCTTCCAGCGCCGCCTTGATCTGGCGGCGCCGCTTGGCCAGTTCCGGGCCGGGGGCGTGAACCTGGGTGTACAGGATCTGGTCATTCGGGATGACCAGCTTGGTGGCCAGACCGCGCGGCGACAGGCCCAGGGCGGTTGCGCGCAAATAGCTTAGCGCCTCCGTCAGGTCCGGGGCATCGATGGGTGTGGTTCCGACTTGTTGCCAGCCACGCGACGTGCGGTGCAACAGCGCGATCACGCCGTCGCGAAAGTCCAAGGCAAATGATGGTTTCATGGGCTCAGGTCTACACGCACAATCAGGGCAACGGGAATTGCATCCCTGCATTCGGCGCCTTCCTACAGCAGGTTTTTGCCGAAAGAAAGAAAAAGACCAAGGCGATCCAAGGACTGGCTTGCGGCGCGCGTCATAAGTTGTGAAGTCAATACCATACAATGGAGGTTCTTTTGCGTATCCTGTCCCCCTTGCTTCTTGCCGCGACCCTGTCGCTGTCGTCCCTGACCCCCGCGCTGGCCGACACGGCCACCCTGACCGTCACCGGGTCCGCCACGGTCGAGGTTGTGCCTGACCTGGCCACGATGTCGCTGGGTGTGACGACCAATGGCACCACCGCGGGTGCTGCGATGTCGGCCAATTCGGATGCTGTTGCGGCTGTGATTGCGCGGCTCAAGTCTGCCGGGGTGGGCGATCGTGACATCCAGACGTCGAACCTGTCGCTCAACCCCAATTGGGTCACCAACGCCACGGGCACGGCCAGCGAGATCCAGGGCTATGTTGCGACCAACATGGTGACCATCCGGGTGCGTGCGCTGGATCAGACGGGTGCCGTGCTTGACGCGGCCATTGCGGACGGGGCCAATTCGCTGAACGGGCTTTACTTCAGCCTGCAAGATCAGCGCCCGGCCGAGGATGAGGCGCGCCGGAAAGCCGTGGCCGATGCCCTGTCACGCGCCAAGCTTCTGGCCGATGCGGCGGGTGCCAAGCTGGGTCCGATCATGACCATCGTCGAAGGCGGGGCCGCCTCTCCGATGCCGGGACCCATGTTTCGCATGGCCGACAGCGCCGGTGCCGTTCCGGTCGAGGCCGGATCGGTGGGCGTGACAGCATCGGTGACGCTGGTCTTTCAGATCGGCGAATAACGGCAAGGCTAGATGGGCAGGCCGACAAATTCGCCCTGCGA
>JAYSWK010000054.1:0-2400 GCA_043718085.1 Rhodobacterales bacterium | reverse complement strand
CCTGGGCAATGGCGACCCGGCTGATCCGCACATCCTCGCCCATCACGATCGTGCCGCTGCGCTGATCGACCACGACACGGGCGCGGGTTTCAGGCTCGACTTCGATGTTTTCCAGACGTGCGATCACATGGGCCGGGCTGCCCATTTTCGTCGCATCGATGCTCAGGTTGACGGTGCCCGAATCCTCCATCATGGCGACCTTTTTGCCAAAGGCCTGGTTGATCGCCGTCTCGATCCGCTCGGCCGTGGTGAAATCGGGGGCACGCAGGGCCAGCCGGATCGAATGCAGCTTGGTGAAATCGAACTGCACCTCACGTTCGACATGCGCGCCCGAAGGGATGACCCCCGCCGTGGGCACACCTTGCACAACCTTGGACGCCTCACCCTCGGCCGAAATGCCGCCCGCGATGATCGTGCCCTGCGCCACGGCATAGATCTCGCCATCCGCCCCGTTCAAGGGCGTCATGATCAGCGTGCCGCCCAGCAGGCTTTTGGCATCGCCAATCGCCGAAACCGTCACATCGATCCGCCCACCGGCCCGCGAAAACGGCGGCAGCGACGCGGTCACGAAAACCGCCGCCACGTTCTTGGGCTGAAACTGTTCGCCCGTCACATTGACGCCCAGCCGTTCCAGAAGGTTCGACATGATCTCCTCGGTAAAGGGCGAGTTGCGCAACCCATCCCCTGTCCCGTTCAGCCCCACGACCAGACCGTAACCCACCAGATCATTGGCGCGCACCCCGTCAAACTCGACCAGATCCTTGATGCGGATCGTGCCGCCGGACGGCGTGCCATCCGCCCAGGCCGGGGCGACCAGAAAGGTGGCGGCCATCAGCCCGGCAATCAGGCGCGAGGTTATTTTCACAGATAGTTCACCAGGCTCAGGCGCGACAGGCGCGCGGTTATCGAAAACAGGGTTTCCAGCTGGGTCTGCGCCTCTTGCAGCTTGGCCGCCGTCTCATAGGGATCAACCGACAAAAGCCCCAACCGCGCCGTTTCCAGCGCCGACTTTTCGGCGTCGTTCTGCACGCCGGTATTGATGATATTGGCCTCGGTCGTGCCAAGCCGGGCCTGCAACTGGGCCATGCCAGTCTGGTAGGAGGCAAGGTTTTCCCCCGCCCGCTTGGCCAGATCGGCCCGGGCGACATCGCTGCCCCCCAGAACGCCGCGCGACAAGAGCGTGGCCATGGCCAGACCTTTGACCGTGTCCACAATGGCCGGATCCAGCGCCGTGACATCGATCTGGGCCACCTGATCGCGCCCGATGGGCACCGGGGCAAGGGGACCTGCGCCCTGATAGATCGTGGCCGCAAATCCCAGCGGGTCGGCAAACCAGGCATTCACCGCCGTCTCGACATCGGCCGAGGAAATCGCCCCTGCCACGACACCGTCCAGCGCGGTCATCAAGGTTTCGGCACTGGCCACGGCGGCCCGGTCGGTGGCTTGCCCGGCGAACAGTGATTGCGCGCCGATCCTGGTGTTCAAACCCGCCATGACGCCGCTTAGCCTTTGCCCGGCCTCCAGCCCCAGATTGGCGATGCGCGACGGGGTATGGCTGGTCGCGGCCCCAAGCAATGACGCACTCAGCGTCGAGGCGCTGCCGGCAATATTCTCCAAAGCGATCTGCATGTGGTTGGCCATGGCCCGGCTATCGATCCCGACCGAGCGATAGGCCTCCAACTGGGTCAACGAGGCTTCGATCCCCGCCATGGGCACATAGTCGCCCTTCAGCCGCGCGGTCTTTTGCACCGCAAGGCCGGTGGTCGCCTCGCTCATCAGATCCTGTATGCTGTCTTTCAGCGTGCCATTGCGCCGGCTGAGGATCAGCGATTGGGCAAGGTCACCGACGGTCAATTGAACCATGGCTAGATCTCCAACAGGGTCTGGATCATCGCATCCACGGCGCTGATCACCTTGGCATTGGCGGCATAGGCCTGTTCGATCTGCAAAAGCGATTGCATTTCCTGATCGGTGTCGACGCCATTTTCCGCCTCCATCGAGGTCATGGTTTCCAGCCTGGCGCGGGCATAGCTGACCTCGCCATCCGCGGTTAGCCGCGCGGTGGCGGTGTTGGAAAGCAGATCGCTGGCAAAGGTGCCAAAACTGCGCTGGCCCGACATGAAACCACCCGAAAACGGTTCGCGCAGCGCCGTCAGCGCCCCGCGCAGGTTGGACAGCAGCGTCGAATTGCCCACCGGACCCGGCGTGGTGGCGCCAAGCCCGTCGCGCAACCGCCACAGCGCGCCACCGCGGTCGGGATCGGCTGCCGCATTCACCGTCAGACGTTGGGACAGACCCAGTTCGTCCAAGGGATCAAAGGCCGCGCCCGCATCGGTGAACAGGCCCGCCGCCCCCGGCGCGCGGGTCGCGTCCAGCCCGCTGTCGGCAAATCGTTCGACC
>JAYSWK010000530.1:0-7808 GCA_043718085.1 Rhodobacterales bacterium | reverse complement strand
CCATCGTCATGACAGGCGTTCCAGCCAGCATGGCTTGCAGGTTGGCCTCTTGGGCCCTTTGGGTCGCCAGTTTGGAAATTGCCTGCGTCATGATCAATCCTCACCATCCTGCCTTGCCCTTTTTGCCGATGATTGTGGCAAGATTTGGTAAAGCTTGTGCCCTTTTCGCGACGGAGCGCGCGGCGCGGCACAGGAATTTCGTGCAATGCTTTTTCCTCTCGCATACCCCGGCCCTCTTTGTTAGAAGGGCGCGGATTTCAAGCCGCATCCAACCGACCTTCGGGCCGGGTGGGTGCGTCTTGTTCGATAAGCGGGTGTGGCGAAATTGGCAGACGCACCAGATTTAGGTTCTGGCGCCGCGAGGCGTGGGGGTTCAAGTCCCTCCACCCGCACCAGATTGGGATGAGAAGGACGAAACGAATGCAGGTCACCGAGACCCTCAAGGACGGCTTGAAGCGCGGCTACACCATCACGGTGACGGCGGCAGAGCTGGAAGCCAAAGTTGTGGAAAAGCTGGTCGAAGCCCAGCCCGAGGTGGAAATCAAGGGTTTCCGCAAGGGTAAGGTGCCCATGGCGATCCTGCGCAAGCAGTTCGGTCAGCGCCTGATCGGCGACGCGATGCAAGAGGCGATCGACGCCGCGATGAAGGGTCACTTCGACACAACGGGCGATCGTCCGGCGATGCAGCCCGATGTCAAGATGGTGGGCGGCGACACCTGGAAAGAGGGCCAGGATGTCGTGGTCGAGCTGAGCTATGAATGCCTGCCCCCGATCCCGGAGCTGGACGCCAGCAAGGTCAAGATCGACCGCCTTTCGGTCAAGGCCGATGACGCCTCGGTCGATGAGGCGCTGAACAATCTGGCCAAGACCTCGCAGAATTTCGAGGACAAGAAAAAGGGCGACAAGGCCGCCGACGGCGATCAGGTCGTGATCGACTTCAAGGGCGCGGTCGATGGCGTGGCCTTCGAGGGTGGTTCGGGCGACGATTATCCGTTGGTTCTGGGTTCCAATTCCTTCATCCCGGGGTTCGAGGCGCAACTGGTTGGTACCAAGGCGGGTGAGGAAGTGTCCGTCAACGTGACCTTCCCGGAAAACTACGGGGCCAAGCATCTGTCTGGCAAGGCGGCCGTGTTCGCCTGCACCGTCAAAGCCGTGAAAAAGCCGGTTCCGGCCGAGATCAATGACGATCTGGCCAAGAAGTTCGGCGCCGAGGATCTGGCAGCACTCAAGGGCCAGATCTCGACCAGCCTGGAAACCGAATATCAATCCGCGGCCCGTGCCGTGATGAAACGCGCGCTTCTGGATCAGCTGGACGCGATGGTCAAGTTCGACCTGCCCGCAGCCCTGGTCACAGCCGAGGCCGACCAGATTGCCCACCAGCTGTGGCACGAGGAAAACCCGCAAGATCACGGCCATAACCATGGCACGATCGAAACCACCGACGAACACCGCAAGCTGGCCGAGCGTCGCGTGCGCCTGGGCCTGGTGCTGGCCGAGGTTGGCCGCAAGGCCGAGGTGACGGTTTCGGATGCAGAGATGACCCAGGCCGTTCTGGCCGCGGCCCGTCAGTATCCGGGGCAGGAACGTCAGTATTTCGAGTTCGTCCAGAAGAACCAGCAGGTGCAGCAGCAACTGCGCGCGCCGATCTTCGAGGACAAGGTTGTCGATCACATCGTGTCGCTGGCCAAGGTCAAGGACAAGGAAATCGGCAAGGAGGCCTTGCAAAAACTGGTCGAGGCGCTGGACGAGATGTAGTCCGGTTTCGACGCTGGACATCAGGGCCGCCCTTCGGGGCGGCCTTTTTCATTTCGCCGTTTCGACCGTGGGCGCCGCGCTGCGCACCACGTAAAGTCCCGCCGCGATGATCACTGCGATGCCGCCCCAACCCCAGCCATCGGGCAGCTGATCCCAGAACAACCAGCCCCACAGCAGGCCCCAGAAGGCAAAGGTGAACTCGAACGGGGCCACCAATGAGTTTTGCCCGATCCGGTAGGCCTGTGTCAGCAGCGTCAGCCCCACGGCCGCGATCACACCGCAACTCATCATCAAAAGGGTGTCGGCCACGCCCGGCCAGACCCAGCCCCGTGCCATGAAGGCCACGGATGGGTGCAAGGCCCCGGCATGGTCCCCCATGCCAAATATCAGCGCCAGCACGACCGAGCAGAACAGGAAGGCATTGTTGCCCCAGAACGCCAGGGCCGCAGCCGTGTTCCGGCTGCCCATCAGCCGGGCCATGACCATGGAAAGCCCATAGGCAAAGGCGCAAAAGACCGGCAACAAGGCCGCCCAGTCGAACAGATCGCCCCCCGGCCTGACCATGATCACCACGCCGCAAAAGCCGATCAGAATGGCGATCCAGCGGTTCGCCGACACATGCTCGCCCAGCAGGGCCACCGAAAGCAGGGTGATGAACAAGGGTGCTGTGAAGTAAAGCGCCACCGTGGTCGCCATGGGCAGGGCGGCCAGCGCCAGGTAATAGGCGGTATAGGCCACAAAGTTCAAAAGCCCCCGCGCCAGCATTGCGGGCCAGTTGCCGGCGACCAAACTGGACAGGCTGCCGTCGAACCATCGCGTGATGGCCAGCATGAAGGGAATGGCCGTCAGCGACCGCAACAGCATCGCCTCATACAAGGGATATTCCCCTGACAAAAGCTTCAGGATAAGATCCTGGACCGAGAATATGGCAATGCCCGCCACAAGGCACAGGATCGCGCGGGAGTTTGCGGTTGCAACCATTGCCGCAGGCTATCCGGCGCGCCCGGACCTGCTTGCTTGTTCGCGACATGGCGGCAGGCGATCGGGGTAGCCCGGTGCGCCCGTCGGGCCCCGCAGGCGCGACCCTGGGGGATGCTGCCGGCCCTGGACAAAAGCAAAGGCCGCGCAGAATGAACTGCGCGGCCCCTCGTTGGACTTGGCCGACCCTCAGCGTTCGTCGCGCGGGTCGATGTCGTTGGCGGCCCCTATGTCGTCGAACAGTTCGGCGATTTCGAATTCGGCGGCGGCTTCGGCTTCGGCGGCCAGTTCCTGGATCGACTTGCCGGCGGCCTGAAGTTCGGCCTCCTGCGTCGAACGGGCGACGTTCAGCTTGACCTTGACCACGACCTCGGGGTGCAGCGTCACGGATACCGTGTGCATCCCCAATTCCTTGATCGGGCGGTCCAGAACGACCTGACCACGGTTGACGGTGAAGCCAGCCTCGGTGGCGGCCTCGGCCGCGTCACGGGTGGTGACGGACCCATAAAGCGCGCCCGCATCGGAAGCCGAGCGGATCACGGTGAAGATCTGGCCATCCAGCTTGGCGCCGACGGCCTCGGCTTCTTTCCTGGTCTCAAGGTTCTGGGCCTGAAGTTGGGACTTCTTGGCTTCAAAGCTCTTGATATTGCCTTCATTCGCGCGCAACGCCTTGCCCTGGGGCAAAAGGTAGTTGCGGGCAAATCCGTCCTTGACGGTGACGACTTCGCCCATCTGGCCAAGCTTGGCCACACGTTCCAACAGGATCACTTGCATGTCTGGGTGCTCCTTATTTCACGGAATAGGGCAGAAGGGCGAGGAAACGGGCGCGCTTGATGGCGGCGGCCAGTTCACGCTGCTTCTTGGCCGAGACGGCGGTGATGCGGGACGGGACGATCTTGCCGCGCTCGGAGATGTAGCGTTGCAGAAGACGGGTGTCCTTGTAGTCGATGACCGGAGCATTGTCGCCCGAGAAGGGGCAGACCTTGCGGCGGCGGAAAAACGGCTTGTTGGCCATGGTTGTTATCCTTTCCTATGCCTGATCAACGACGCGGTGCGCCGCCGAGGCCCGACGGGGCGCCCCGATCCGAAGAATTGCGGTCGCCACCAAAGCTGGGACGGTCGCCACGATCTCCGCCAAAGCTGCGCTCGGGCCCCCGGTCTGAACGATCGCCACCGAAGGAACGCTCACGACGCTCGCCACCGCCGAAACCACCCTCGGGGCGGTCGCCGCGCTCGCGGTCGTCACGCTTTTGCATCTGGACCGACGGGCCCTCGGCATGGGTGTCGACCTTGATCGTCAGCACGCGCATGACATCGTCATGCAGGCGCATCAGGCGTTCCATTTCCAGAACGGCGGCCGGCGGGGCATCCGTTTTCAGAAAGGCATAGTGGCCCTTGCGGTTCTTGTTGATCTTGTAGGCCATCGTCTTGACGCCCCAGTATTCATTTTCAACGACGCGGCCGCCGTTGTCCGTGATCACTGCGGTGAAATGTTCGATAAGGCTTTCGGCCTGCGCCGAGGACAAGTCCTGACGCGAAATAAAGACATGCTCGTATAGCGGCATGTGCACTCCGATCATCTTCAGGCGCACTTCATAGGACGGGCATCTCTTTCCGCGGCCCGTCCACGAGAGGCTGCGCCGGTGCGTGGGATTGCGGAAAGATGGGGGCTTATACAACAGAGCGCCGCTGATGCAAGGCCTGTCAGGTGACCCGGCGCGGTTCGCGGGCAAAGGGGCTCAGACCAAGCCATTGCTGCATCGACCGCGCGAGGGACGGGTCGCCGTCCAAATTGATGCGGTGGGCGTCAACCTCGGTCGCCAGGCTGGTCACGCCCATCCAGACCGCCGTCATGGCGCGCAAAGGTGCGGTGACCAACAGGTCGATCTCGTGTCCTGGATCAAACGAGCACAAATCGATCCCAGCCGGTTCGATCACCAGCCACCAGTTGCGTGCCCCGGCGGGCAATTCGGGATACAGAAAGTGGATCGTGCATCGCCGTGCCGGCAGGGGCCGTTGATCGATGCTGCGCCGCATGTCCCACATAAGCAACGAAGGGTCAAGATTTCTGAGGCTTAGCTTGGATTCGACCCATCGCTGACCCCAGCTGCCAAGCCCCATGATCAGGGGTCGCAATTCTTCACCCATTTCGGTCAGGCGATAGTTGAAATTGCCGTCCGGGCGGGCATCGGCGGTGATGACGCCGGCCTGCTCCAACTCTTTCAGCCGTTTGGACAGAAGGCTCGGCGACATTCGGGGCACGCCGCGCCGTAAATCGGTGAATCTGGTACTGCCGGAGAGTAATTCCCGCATGACAAGCGGCGTCCAGCGGGTGCAGACCACTTCGGCAGCCATCGAAATCGGGCAGAATTGCCCATAACCCGCGCGCTCGCCCATCTTGTCCTGCCATTGATCGGGTTGACCCTGACGGCACTTTACACCCAAGTTTGCGCCAGGTCACGTCTGGTATAGTTCCAGTACTCGACGGTCCCGCGGTTGTGGCGGATTCTGTGTCCATCTGAAAAGGAGGCTTTCCGATGGACAACGAAGCGATGACTGCAAACAACCGGCCGGACACTCTGGCCGACACGGCAAGGCGGCTGGCGGTCGAGTTTGACGAACGGGCGGCGCAACACGACACCGACGACAGCTTTGTCAGCGAGAACTACGCCGTTCTGGCGCGGGAGGGCCTGCTTGCTGCCGCGGTTCCAAAGGAACTTGGCGGCGGTGGGGCCGAGCCGAGGGAGCTGAGCGGGATGCTCAGGCTTTTGGGGCATGGCTGTGGCTCGACTGCGCTTGCCGTGGCCATGCACACCCATCTGGTCGCGACACCGGCGTGGCGGTGGCGTCATCAGCCGGCGGCCCGTGCCGCGGTGGAGCCGGTGCTGAAGCGCGTTGCGGCCGGTGCGGTTCTGGTCACCAGCGGGGGGTCAGACTGGATCGGCAGCTCGGGCCGGGCCGAACGGGTCGAGGGCGGTTACCGCATCACGGCCCATAAGGCGTTTGCCTCAGGCTCGCCCGCGGGGACGCTGTTCATGTCAAGCGCGATCTGCGGTGACAAGATCCTGCATTTCGCCGTGCCGCTGGATGCGCCGGAGGTGCAGCGCGTGGACACATGGCGGACCCTGGGGATGCGGGGCACCGGATCGGGCGACATCAGGATCGACAAGCTGTTTCTGGCGGACGACAAGATCGCCCTGATCCGGCCTGCCGCCGAATGGCACCCCTTGTGGCACATCATCGCCACCACGGCGATGCCGATGATCTACGGGGTCTACCTCGGTATCGCCGAAGCGATGCGCAACATGGTGGTCGAGATGATGGTGAAACGCGACAGTGGCGGGCGCAGTCGTCGGCTGATCGGCGAGATCGACACGGCGCTCTGGTCAGCGCGGGTCGGCCATGACGCGGCGATTGCCGTGATCGAGCGCAATGCGCCTTCGGCACAAAGCATCAATGACGTGATGTTCGCGCGCAGTGCGATCGAGACCAGTGTCTTGCGGGTGGCGGACCTGGCGATGGAGGCAGCAGGTGGGCCTGGCTTCTATCGCAGGACCGGGTTGGAGCGACGCTTTCGCGACATTCAGGGCGCGCGTTATCATCCGATGCGACGGGACGTCCAGCAAACCTATGCCGGGGCCATGGCGCTGGGTGAGGCTGTGGCAGGGATCTATTGACGGGGCGGCGTGCTGCGGGCCGGGCCGCGACCCGGGCCGCACCCGGATCGCCTATCGCGCCGATTGCGGCAGGCCGAACAGGCGGTCAAAGGCCCGGGTAAAGCTGTAGGCGTATAGCAAGAAAAGCACGATCAGCCCGGCCTCATATTGCGCCGATTGCCAAAGGGTGACCGACAACCACCATGCCATGAAGGGCACCATGATGACGGTCAACCCGCCCTCAAAGCAAAGCGCGTGCAGCGCGCGCAGGGTCAGGGGGCGGCCCTTGACGGGTTGGCGCGCCTCCCATGCCTCGAAACCGGCGTTGAAGGCCAGGTTCCACGACAGGGCCACGGTGGCGCTGATCGCCGACAGGATCAGCGTCTGGGCGGGGCCCGAACCCGAAAGCCGCATCAAGAACCCGCTGGCCAGCACGATGCCAAGGGTTTCAAAGCTGACGGCAAACCGGATCTTGCGGGTCAAGGGCTGCATGACGGCAGTTGCCCTTGGGCGCAGGGCCGCGTCAAGGGGGCGTTGCGCGGACGGGGCAGGCAAGGTAATCCGATGGAAACAATCGGGGGAACAAGATGAGCCGCGCATTCGTATTTCCGGGGCAGGGGGCACAGGCCATCGGCATGGGCCGCGCCCTGGCCGAAGCCTATCCGGCGGCACGGGCCGTCTTTGACGAGGTGGACGCGGCCTTGGGCGAAAAGCTGTCTGCCCTGATCTGGGACGGGTCCATCGAAGAGCTGACCCTGACCCAGAACGCCCAGCCCGCCCTGATGGCAACCTCGATCGCCGCCTTGCGCGCTTTGGAGGCCGAGGGGATCGGGATGGACGGCGTGTCCTTCGTGGCCGGGCATTCGCTGGGCGAATATTCGGCTTTGTGTGCCGCGGGGGTGCTGGATCTGTCCGATACCGCGCGGCTTCTGCGCATTCGCGGCAAGGCCATGCAAGAGGCGGTGCCGGTCGGGGTCGGGGCCATGGCGGCCCTTCTGGGGTTGAATTTCGAACAGGCCGCCGAAGTGGCCGCCGAAGCCGCCCAAGGCGAGGTTTGCCAGGCCGCCAACGACAATGATCCCGCCCAGGTCGTCGTGTCCGGCCACAGGGGCGCTGTCGAGCGGGCGCTGGACATCGCCAAGGCCAAAGGCGCCAAGCGCGCGCTTTTGCTGCCGGTCAGCGCGCCTTTCCACTGCGCCCTGATGCAACCCGCCGCCGCCGTGATGGCCGAGGCTTTGGCAGGCGTTTCGGTCCATGCCCCGAAAGTGCCGGTGGTGGTCAACGTCCGCGCCGAGGCCGTGACCGAACCTGACCGCATCCGCGCCCTTCTGGTGGCGCAGGTCACGGGCTCGGTGCGCTGGCGCGAGTCGGTTCTTTGGATGGAAGGCGCCGGTGTCACCGAGTTTTGGGAAATCGGTG
>JAYSWK010000529.1:0-3126 GCA_043718085.1 Rhodobacterales bacterium | reverse complement strand
GATGCCATGAAGAAGGAGGCCGGAAATCCGCCTGACGCCTGCCAAGCCCATCAGGCCGCCGTCTCGGCGCAGCCGAACGACTTGATCAGATGTTCCTTAAGTATATCTATTCTGCGTATCGAAACACCGTCGCATTGAGCGACGGGGTCAGAAAGGAACTCGTTGATGTTCACACTCCGCAGTGTCAACGAGCCGACTCCATTGATTTGGGGCAAGATGAAGCGGCCATCGTCGGCCGCGCCATGACCAATTCGACCCTTTCCAAACGAACCCATGGTATCAAATGGGCATCCGAACATTGGCGGAAGGTCGGCGGTATAAAAGGTCCACTTGTCGGCGCTTGACTGTATCACGATCCTATTGTCAGGAACCTGAAGTGTGATGCGTCCGATTCGTGGCGAGGCAACTGCTACAAGTTCCTTTTCGATCAACATTTTGCGCAACAGAACTGCGAGCCGCCGCACGTCACCTGCGTCTACATTTACTTTTCCCAAGACTTTTCGGATGAAGGATAAGTCCTCCACCGTAATCCGCGCCAAATCTTCAGTGTCTTTGTGCACGCAGTTCCTCAACTCGTATCTTCGTAAATCTATCAGAGTTTCTCTATTTTGGATCCAGCAATCAAGCCAGCGTAGTGTGGGTTTCGCCCCAACGTTCGACCGTGACCCCAAGGCCCATTCTGACCGCCCAAACCCCACCCCCGAATCGCCACCTGCACATTCCCCCTAACATCCCCTGAACAAACCTTAACAGATCCTTGCGATTTCCCTAATTTTCCAAACGTCCACATGTGGACACTCCCCCTTCCCAAACCCTCCCCCCGGCGCTAAATGACCCCATGACCGCGCCCGTCACCCTTGCCCACGCCACCTACGCCGCCCTTGGCAAACCCATACTCTACGACCTGACCCTCACCCTCACAGAACCCCGCATCGGCATCTTGGGCCAAAACGGCTCCGGCAAGACCACGCTCCTGCGCCTGATCGCCGGCCTCATCCAACCCACCTCCGGCACTGTGCGCCTTGGCCCCACCGACCCGTTCAAAGACCGCAAAGCCGCCCTCACCCGAATCGGCATCCTCTTCCAGAACCCCGACCACCAGATCCTTTTCCCCACCGCCGAAGAAGAACTGGCCTTCGGCCTGACCCAACAAAACCACCCCAACCCCGCCCAAGCCGTCGCCCAACTCCTCCAACAGGAAAACCGCAGCCACTGGGCCCGCGCCGCCACCCATACCCTCAGCCACGGCCAGCGCCACTACCTCTGCCTCCTCGCCGTCCTGCTGATGAACCCCCAAACCCTCCTCCTCGACGAACCCTTCGCCGGCCTGGACCTGCCCACCCAGTCCCGCCTCAAACGCCGCCTCGATGCCCTACCCCAACAGATCATCACCATCACCCACGACCCCGCCACCCTGACCGACGCCGACCGCATCCTCTGGCTCGACCAGGGCCGCATCCGCGCCGACGGCCCGCCCGCGACCATCCTGCCCCTTTTCTGCACGCAAATGGCCCGGCTGGGCGACGAGGATGCCGATGCCGACCTGCCAGCCTAAGCCCCGCCCCGCCAAGGGTGCCCCATGCTCAGCCTGACCTCGCCGCAGCAAACCTGGGCCCATACCCTGCCCGCCAGTGCCAAACTGGCAGCCCTTTGCCTCTGGACGCTGCTGCTGTTCCGCCTGCAGACCCCCCAAAGCCTCACCCTTGCCATGGCCCTGACCGCCGTCCTGCCCCTGTCCTGCGGTCTGCCATTTGCCAAAACCGCGCTGGGCCATTTGCGCCCCCTCTGGCCTTTTGTCCTGATCGTGGCGCTGTGGCATCTGTGGACCAAAGACATTGGCGACGGTGCCGCCGTGATCCTGCGCCTTCTTGCCGCCGTCGCCGCAGCCAATTTCGTCACCATGACCACCCGGCTCAGCGACATGATCGCGGTTCTGACCCGCCTTGCCCGCCCGCTGACCGCCCTTGGCCTCAGCCCCCGTACCTTCGCGCTTGCCGTGGCCCTGGTGCTGCGCTTCATCCCTGTGATGCTGGTGAAAACCGACATCATCACCCAGGCCTTCCGCGCCCGGTCGTCGCGCCGCCCGGGCTGGCGCGTGCTCGTCCCCGTGCTGCTCGCCGCCCTCGACGACGCGGAACATGTGGCCGAGGCCTTGCGCGCCCGGGGCGGCGCGGGCTAAAGCAGGTCAGGTTCGCCCGAAAACGAACCTGACGGGAACCGAGTGCATGCAGCACAAAAGGCCGCCACTGCCCTGACCCTGAAACCCTGAAACCCTGAACCGTTACCACTGAAGCCAAAACCGGAGAACAAGTTGGAAAAGAACCTCGCCCATATCGCCCTCTTCGCGGCCCTGATCGCCGTTCTGGGCCTGTTGCCCAAGATCGACCTCCTGTCCGGTGTGCCGATCACCGCGCAATCGCTGGGCATCATGCTGTGCGGCACCGTGCTCGGGGCCAGGCGCGGCGCATTGGCGGTGATCCTGTTCCTCGCGCTCACAGCCGCTGGCCTGCCGCTTCTGGCCGGTGGTCGGGGCGGTCTTGGTGTTTTTGCCTCGCCTTCGGTCGGCTATCTCATCGGCTTTCCGGTCGCGGCCTTTGTCGCGGGTCTGGTGGTCGAACGCTGGTCGGCCCCCGTGCTGCCCGCCGCCTTGGCGGGCGCGGTCCTTGGTGGGATCGTCGTGCTTTATGCGTTCGGCATTCCCGGCATGGCGCTCATCCTGGACAAGTCCCTGCCCGAGGCCGCCCTGCTTGCCGCCCCCTTCCTGATCGGCGATGCGGTCAAATGCGTGCTTTGCGCGCTGATCACCCGCGCCATAGCCCAGATGCGGCCCGGCGCCCTGCTGTCGCGCGCCTGATCCCGACCCGGCTGTCACCGCTTGTAGGATGGGCGATTCGCCCATCCTGGTTAACGCGCGTCCCGACCCGCCAACCAAGATAATGATGTAGAGGCTTTGTAGGCCAATTGTAGATGGTTTGTAGGTCGGTCACATCCCGTTAACGGGGCCAATTAACACAGCGTCCCCAATAGCTTAGAGCGGGATGAGGTTTCATGGAAACAAACTCATCGAAATGCGCGTTCGAGCGAATGCGAGAGGCAGCGTTTTTCGATTCCATGCAAACTCATCCC
>JAYSWK010000528.1:0-3142 GCA_043718085.1 Rhodobacterales bacterium | reverse complement strand
CCGCCGAACAGGCCGGGCAATCCAAGTCACGCTTCCTGGCCAATATGAGCCACGAAATACGCACCCCGATGAATGGCGTGATCGGCGTGGCCGAGCTTTTGGCCGAAACCCCGCTTTCGGCGACCCAGGAAAGCTATGTCCATACCATATTGGAATCCGGCAAGGCCCTTTTGGGCATTATCAATGACATCCTGGATCTGGCCAAATTGCAGTCTGGCAAGGCCAATTTGGAGGCGCGGCCTTTCTCGCCCAAGGGCTGTGTTGAAAGTGTCTTGCGAATCCTTGACCCCGTCGCCGCCAAAAAGGGTCTGGCCCTGGTGCTGGCTGACCCCGCACCAGACGGTTTTGTTCTGGGGGATGAGGGCAAGATCCGCCAGATTCTGGTCAATCTGATCGGCAATGCGATCAAATTCACCAGGGACGGGGCGGTGACGATCCGGTTGCGCCTGCCCGAAACCCCGCAAGATCTGCTGGAAGTCGAGGTTGCCGACAGCGGCATCGGCATTGCGCAGGACCGGATCGACGCCATTTTCGAAAGCTTCAGCCAGGCCGACGATGGCATCAGCCGTCAGTTTGGCGGAACCGGGCTTGGACTGACGATCTGTGCCATGCTGGCCGAACAGATGGGCGGCGGCATCGCTGTGCGCTCGGCGCTTGGCCAGGGCTCGGTCTTTACCTTGCGCGCGGCGCTGCCCTTGTCAGATGCACCGCCTGCCCTCACGATCACGCCAGAACGGCGCCGGGAAATGCGGCTGCGACCCGGGCTGACCATCATGGTCGCCGAAGACAATCGCACCAACATGATGATCGTGCGGATGATGCTGAAAGGCGCGGTTCTGTCCCTTGTCGAGGCCAAGAATGGCGAAGAGGCGCTTCAGCTTTACCGCGCGCATCCGCCTGATCTGATCCTGATGGATGTGAACATGCCCCACAAGGACGGGCTGCAGGCCACGCGCGACATCCGCGCCTTTGAACGCACGGCAGGATTGCCGCATTGCCCGATCATCGCCCTGACAGCCAATGCCTTTGGCGAGGATCGCGCGGCCTGCCATCTGGCCGGGCTCGACGGATTTCTTGTCAAACCCTTGTCTCGGGCTGACCTTTTCACCGAAATCAGCGCCCATTGTCCCGACAGGGCCGCAAGTCAGCGCGCGATCGGGCTTTGACCTTGCTGCCCGTCCTGCGATAGTCAGGTCGAAAGGGAGTGCGGCGATGGTTGATATTGCGACGCGGGTCTGGAACCACAAATGGAAGATCGACCCGATCGTGCGGTCGTTGATCGACACCGATTTTTACAAGCTTCTGATGTGCCAGTCGATCTTTCGCAACAAGCCTGACACGGTGGTGCAATTCAGCCTGATCAACCGCAGTCACACGATCAAGCTGGCCGGGCTGATCGACGAGGGCGAGCTGCGCGAACAGTTGGACCATGTGCGTTCATTGTCCCTGACGCGGGGCGAAAGCACCTGGCTGCGCGGCAATACGTTTTACGGCAAACGCCAGATGTTCCGCCCCGACTTCATGGAATGGTTCGAAAAGCTGCGCCTGCCCCCCTATCATCTGGAACGGCGCGACGGCCAATACGAGCTGACCTTTGAAGGCAAATGGCCCGAGGTCATGCTGTGGGAAATTCCCGCCCTGTCCGTGCTGATGGAATTGCGCAGCCGCAAGGTCCTGGAACAGCTGGGCCGGTTCGAGATCGAGGTGCTTTACGCCCGCGCGATGACCAAGCTTTGGGAAAAGATCACCCGCCTGCGCGCCATCGACGGGTTGCGCATCGCCGATTTCGGCACCCGGCGGCGGCATTCGTTCCTGTGGCAGGATTGGTCGGTGCAGGCCATGATCGAGGGGCTGGAAGGCAAGTTCACCGGCACGTCCAACTGCCTGATCGCCATGCGCCGCGAGGTCGAGGCCATCGGAACCAACGCGCATGAACTGCCCATGGTCTATGCCGCTTTGGCCCGCAACGACGCCGAACTGGCCCAGTCACCCTATCAGGTTCTGGCCGACTGGCAGGAGGAACATGACGGCAATCTGCGCATCATCCTGCCCGATACCTTTGGCACCGAGAGCTTCTTGAAACGCGCGCCCGACTGGCTGGCCGGCTGGACCGGCATTCGCATCGACAGCGGCGATGCCGCCGCCTCGGCCGAGATCGCCATCCGCTGGTGGACCGAGCGGGGCGAGGATCCCCGGCAGAAGCTGGTCATCTTTTCGGACGGGCTGGATGTCGACCAGATCGAGGCGCTGCACCGCCAGTTTCTGGGCCGGGTCAAGGTCAGCTTCGGCTGGGGCACCATGCTGACCAATGATTTCCGTGGTCTGGCCGTGGGCGACGCCCTTGCCCCGTTTTCTTTGGTCTGCAAGGCCGTGGCGGCCGATGGCCACCCCACCGTCAAACTGTCCGACAACCCCAACAAGGCGATGGGCCCCAAGGATCAGATCGAACGCTACAAGCGGGTGTTCGGGGTTGGCGTGCAAAAGGCACAGGCGGTTCTGGTCTGAAAATCGGGTCAGACAGCGAAATGTCCTTCCGTGGGACATTGTGTTTTACATTGTAATATCAAATAGATAGCAATTTACGTTAACTTCTGGGAAAGGTTTGACGCCGGCCAATGCCGTGCCTTCTTTCCGTGAAAACCCATTTAGTCCTCGTCCTCGGGCCGCCCGCGCAGGGCCTTGACCGCGCCGCGCTGCACCTTGGCGGTGACCCGGCGCTGGACCGAACCATAGCTTGGCTTGGTGGCGATGCGCCGCTTGGGCACGACCAGCGCGGCGGCGATCAGGTCCACCAACCGTTCCCGCGCCAATTCGCGGTTGCGCGCCTGGCTGCGGGTTTCGTCGGCCTGAATGACGATGGCACCTTCATTGGTCCAGCGCCGCCCGGCCAGCCGTTTCAGCCGTGCCTTGACCTGCGGCGTCAGATGCGGCGAACGTTCCGCCTCGAACCGCAGTTCGACTGCGGTCGAGACCTTGTTGACGTTTTGGCCACCGGGCCCTGTCGAGCGGACAAAGTTTTCGCTCAGCTCCCAGTCTGCGATGGCAAGGGTTTCTGTGACCTGCAGCATGATCAGCGCATTCCGAAAAATGGTGTGCGGTTTTCGGACAAGATGCGCGCAAATTGAACGATCTTCCATAAGAG
>JAYSWK010000527.1:0-3144 GCA_043718085.1 Rhodobacterales bacterium | reverse complement strand
CGGCCCCGCGCAGCCAAAGACGCTCTTCCCCCATCTCGCCCAGCAGATAGGCCTTGGACAGTGGCGGGCGCTGATAGGGCGGGGCCGCCTCGTCGCCGATCAGGGTTATGGGGCCAGTATGACCCAGGGCGCGCAGTTTCGCCACACAGGCCGCCCCGGCCTGCCCGGCCCCGATCACGATGACGCGGTTCATTCGCTTCCCCCACTGGTCGTTTGGTTTGTGTCAGCCTATATCCCGGTGTTCAGGAAACGCAACGCGCTTGGGTTACACAATGACGATAACAGTTGGTGACAATTTGCCAGATGCCTCGCTTTTGCAAATCGGGGCGAATGGCCCGGAATACGTGCCGCTAGCGGCCAGGCTGAAGGGCCGCAAAGTCGTGCTTTTTGGCTTGCCGGGGGCCTATACCGGCACCTGCACGACCAGCCATGTGCCCAGCTTCATTCGGGTGGCCGACCGGTTGCGCACCAAGGGCGTGGACGAGATCATCTGCCTGGCCGTCAACGACCCCTATGTGATGAAGGCCTGGGCCGACAGCACCGGGGGTGCGGCCAGGGGCATCACCTTTCTGGGCGACACGGACGCCAGCTTTACCAAGGCGATCGGCGTCGCGTTTACCGTGCCGGCCAAGGGGTTCCATGACCGGTCCAAACGCTATGCGCTTTATGCGGTGGACGGGGTGATCCGGGTTCTGAACATGGGGCAGGAAAGTGCCGCCTGCGAAATATCGGGCGGCGAGGCGATGCTGGAGGCGATCTGAAGGGCGGATCAGCCTTTGCCGCGCGCTTCGATTTTGCACAGGCATTCCACGGTTTCGGAATGGTCGCGCACAACGGTGGCCGCCCCGGCAAAGGCATCCATCTTGCGGGCAAGGTCGATGTCCAGGGCGGACAGGCCGTCGCAATCATGCGTGGTCAAGGTGACATCCACGACGTTGTAGACATTGGACCATTCGGGATGATGGTTCAGCTTTTCCGCCGCCAGTGCGGCGCGGGACATGAAACCCCAGGCTTCCGAAAAGCTTCTGAATTTCCAGATCTTGCGGATGGCGTCGCGGTCGGGAATTGCACCCCATCCGGTTTCGCCCAGGGCCGGCAAAGCCTCGCGGCGGTCGGCTTCGGTCAGAAGGTCAGCCATGGTCAGTCCCTTTCGTCATGCTGGTCCCTTCGGAAAGGGCCATAGGCGGTCAATACCTCGATCTCGTCGTCCACCGCGCGGCGTTCCTGGTCCAGATAGCGCGCGATGGCGCCGCGAAACCCGTCGTCGGCGATCCAGTGCAGCGAATGAACCGGCACCGGAAGATAGCCGCGCGCCAGCTTGTGTTCGCCCTGCGCCCCGGCCTCGACACGGGTCAAGCCATAGGCGATGGCCCAGTCGATGGCCTGATAGTAGCACAGTTCGAAATGCAGGCAGGGATAGGTTTCGCGGCATCCCCAATATCGGCCAAAAAGCGTGTGGCACCCGATGAAGTTCAGCGCGCCGGCCACGGCCCGGTCACCGTCAAAGGCCAGCACCAGCAGCACATCATCGCGCATCGTCTGGTGGGCCTGGGTAAAGAAATCCCGTGTCAGGTAAGGCGTGCCCCATTTGCGCCCGCCGGTGTCCTGATAAAAGTCCCACATCGCGTCCCAATGACCGGGCTCGATCGCATCGCCGGTCAGCGTGCGGATCGTCAGCCCATGCCCCTGGGCCACCTCGCGTTCCTTGCGGATCATTTTGCGCTTGCGACTGGACAGGTCGGCAAGAAAGCCGTCAAAGCTGGTGTAACCGCGGTTTTCCCAGTGAAATTGCTGGGTGATGCGGTGCAGCGTGCCGTCATGGCCGGCCAGCGCCGCAGCCTCGTCGCCCGTGCAAAAGGTGATGTGGACCGAGGACAGCCCGTTCTGGCGGGTCAGACCGATGGCCGTGTCCAGAAGTGCCGCGCGATAGTGCGGCGGGCCCAGAAAACGCCGCCCGGTGGCGGGGGTAAAGGGCACGGCGACCTGCAATTTGGGGTAATACCGCCCACCCGCCCGTTCGTAGGCCTCGGCCCAGCCGAAATCAAAGATGTATTCGCCCTGCGAATGGGTCTTGACGTAAAGCGGCATCGCCGCAACGGCGCGGCCATTTTCGCGCAGGATCAAGGGTCTTGGTTGCCACCCGGTGCCCCGCCCGGTCGAGGCAGAGCGGTCCAGCGCCATCAGAAAGCGATGGGTGGTGAACGGGTCGACCGGACGGCCCGGTTCAGGACAGGCCAGCGCATCCCATTGACCTTCGGGGATATCCTGCATGCTGTCGAGAAGGGCGGCTTCCATTTGGGCGCTTGCCGTGTTGCGAAGGCCGGGGGTTTCACACCCCCGGACCCCCGTGGGATATTTAGCGACGGATGATCGGGGCCGGATAGCCTTCGAAGGTGATGTTGTCGGCCACTTTGCGCGCCTGGGCTTCCAGTTTCGGCGAGGTTACCGTCCAGCACAGGATGGCGGCACCCTTGGCCTTGAGGTCGGCGACGCGCGGGCGGCCCAGGTCGCTGACCTGATGCGAGATGAAGCTGGACTGCGTCCGATCATAATCCGGGATCTCGCGCAGATAGGCGCAGACATCTGCGGGGATCGGCGCGTTCAGAACCGGGTCATAGGCTTCGGTCGTCAGGCCGCGTGGCACATCGGGGGCCAGGCGGGCCATATGGGCGATGCAATGCGGATTGAAGGCCATGACCGCGACCGGACCTTCGTAGCCGGCCAGGTCGGCGGCAACCGCCTGTTCCAGAATGCCGTCGGTGTCCTGCATCGTGTTCCAGTTTTCCTTGATTTCGATCAGCAGGGGCGCCCGGCCTGCGACCATGGCCAGAACCTGCTTCAGGGTCGGGATCGTGTCGGTGCTGCCGCGCAGCACCATGCGGCCAAGTTCGGCCGCGCTGTAATCGCGAAAGGCGCCTTTCGCGGCGGTCAGACGGTCCATGTCATCGTCGTGAAAGACCACGGCCACGTCATCGGCGCTGCGCTGGACGTCCAGTTCAATCCCATAGCCCGCGGCGATGGCGGCCTGGAACGCCGATAGCGCATTTTCGATCCTGCCCTTGCCCGCGTCATGATAGCCGCGATGGCACAGCGGCAGGCGCAGGAACGGCGCAGGCAAGGCCACGCGCATCAGCCGACCTCGGC
>JAYSWK010000526.1:0-7860 GCA_043718085.1 Rhodobacterales bacterium | reverse complement strand
GTACCCGGTTTCCCAACACAGCCCCGGCCCGGCAACATTCACGGCCATGTCCCCGCCCCTCAGATGCCGGGCCAGAAACCCCGCCACGGCATGCTGGGCGGTATTGTTCATCCGCACACTGTCCCAGACCGGGTCGGCATAGTGGTCAAAAGGCACGAAACCCAGCCACGGCACCTGGGCCCAGCTTTCCACAGGTGCCGGGATCGGCGCCCCCGCATTGTGACCCGCGCCCTCAAAGGTCAGCAGATGCCGCTCGACCCCCACGGCCTCGTCAAAGATCAGCCGCATCCCATTTCCATATCCTGAAATCTCATCCTGCGACCCGGCCACGACCAGCAAGGGCACCGACAGCCCCGCCATGCCCGCCGCATCCCACAGCCCCACCTGCCGCCCCCAGGGTCCGAAACAAACCACCGCTTTCAGCCGCGGATCGGCCACCGCCGTACAATGCTGTTCCCAATACCGCGCCACCGGCCCGGCGTGTTCCAGTCCCAGCGCCGCCAGCGCCACCGACGCCCCACCCGACACCAGCGCCCCATAACCGCCCATCGAATAGCCGACGATTGCCACCTGGCGCGCCCCCAACGCCTCGATCACGAATGCCGTATCCAGCGGCCGGTTCACCAGCGTTGACCCGAACGCCTGACCGCCAAGATAGGCCGGATCGCCATAGGTGCTGTCGGCATGATCAATCGCCGCAACCCGGTACCCGCGCGAAGCCAGCGTCTCGCCCAGATGGCTCATCAACATCCGGTTGCCCGGATAGCCATGGCTCAGCACCACCAGCGGGAACTCCCCGGCCAGCGCCGCAGCCCCCCGCGCCGCCCGCCCGTGCAGATCCACCCAGGTTCGCCCGTCGCGCAACAAGGTCCGGTAGGGTTGCACAATGCCGATCGCGGCCAGTGCCGGATACCATTCCTCGACCACCAGGGGCCGGTCATACAGGCGCGGCGCACCCGCCAGTGCCGCCATGACATCCACCTGCCCCGGGTTCACCAGATCCAGGGTCCGCACCCCCACGGCATGGGCCCCATAACCCGCCAATTCGGGGGCATCGGGGCGCACAAGGTCGATCCGGTTGTGATATTGCGTCATCAAGATACCTCTGCCCCAAACCATAGGCCGCCCCTGGTGCTGCGCAACTCGCGACAAGGCGGCAGGCACGATCCATTTGTGAAACGGCAGGACCAGCGCCTGACACCACCGCCCCAAATGAAAAGGGGCGGCCAAAGCCACCCCTTCCCGAATTTCAGGCGAAAGCCCGAAAAGCTTATGCCAGCGCCAGGTTGATCGCCGACTCGCGGCCATCACGGCCAGCTTCGATGTCGAACGTCACGGCCTGGCCGTCATCCAACTGACGAATGCCAGCGCGTTCCATAGCCGAGACGTGAACGAACACGTCCTTCTTGCCGCCTTCCGGTGCAATGAAGCCGAAACCCTTGGTTGCGTTGAACCATTTCACGGTGCCCTTGGCCATCGTGTATACTCCTTTGATATGCCATCCGCTCTGTGCGATGGCCCGGCTCAGTCGTTAGATGATCGAGTGCTGAAGCCTAGAAGGAGACAGGGGTCGACATTTCGCGTTTCGCCCCACGCACATGACCCCTTTCCGGCCAAAATACAAGCCTTTCCCGGATTTTTATTGATCTTCGGCGGAAATGGGATGGGTCGGGTCAGTTTCCCCTCCCCAAATCATCCGTCTGGAAATATCCTCGGGGGAAATTGGCCGTCAGGCCAAGGGGGGCGGAAAGCCCCCGCTTTGGGGTGGCCATGAAACTTCTGTCCTACAACATCCAGTATGGCTTTGGCCGCGACGGGCACTATGACCTGACCCGCGCCGCGCGCGTGGTGGCAGATGCCGACATCGCCGCCTTGCAGGAGGTGGATCGCCATTGGTCCCGCACCGGCCATCACGATCAACCCGCAATGCTGACCGCCCGGCTGCCCGGACATTACACCGCCTTCGCCGCGGGCTTCGACATGGCCGCGCCCACCGCCACCGACCGCAACCGCCGCCGCCAGTTCGGCCCGATGATCGCGTCGCGCTGGCCGATATTGTGGACCAAGACCCATCTTCTGCCCCTGCGCGACATGCTGAACCCGCTGAACACCCAGACCTGCGCACTTGAGGCCTGCATCGCCGCCCCGAAGGGCCCCTTGCGCGTGATCTCGGCCCATCTGGCACATGTCGGCTTGGGCGAACGACTGGCCCAGATCGACCATCTTCTGGCCCTGACCCCGACCGCCCCGTGGTCCGGCACCGACGACGAACCCGCCCGCAACTGGACCGAGGGTCAAGCCCCGCCGCCCTGCCCGGCCAGCGCCATCTGGATGGGGGATTTCAACATGGAACCGGGCAGCGCCGAATATCTGCGCCTGACGGGCGCGACCCCCTACCACCCCGGTGCGCGCTATGCCCAGGGTCTGGTGGATGCGGTGGCTCTGACCGGCACCCGGCTTCATACCCACGAAAAGACCATCGCCGGCGCCCTGCGCTTGCGCCAGTTGGACCATTGCTTTGTGACCCCCGACCTTGCCCCCCGCGTCACCCGCGCCTGGGCCGAAACCGACAATCCCGCCTCGGACCATTTCCCGCTGTGGGTCGATCTGGCCTGACAAGTCGCCCCGCCCGCCCTGCTCCAGCCAAGGCTTGCCCCGGTTGACAGCACCGCCATCCTCGCCCTTGATGACGTGACCCAACCCGGACGCGACATGACCCTTGGCTCATCCCTGACCACGCCGCCGCCGACCTTGCCCGAGGATCAGGCTTTGGCTTTGGCGCAGGCCCATTTCGGGCTGACGGGCACGCTGACCCCGCTCACCTCGGAACGCGATCTGAACTTTCGCCTGACCACGCCCCAGGGCAGCTATGTCCTGAAACTGGCCAATCCGGCCGAACCTGCCAAGGTCACCCGGTTTCAAACCCTTGCCCTGATCCATCTTGAGGCCAGCACACTGCCCGTTCCCCGGATGATCCGCACCCTGACGGGCGGCACAGAAGCGGTCACGCAACACGGCATCCTGCGGCTTCTGACCTGGCTTGACGGCCACCCCCAGCACCTGACCGCACGCACGACCGCGCAGGCCGTGGCCATGGGCCAAATGGCTGCGCGCCTGTCGCTTGGCCTGCAAGGCTACAGCCACCCCGCAGCGACCCATGTGCTGCAATGGGATATCAAACAGGCCGCCGCCTTGCGCCCCCTCTTGCCCTTCATCGCCGCCGATCTGCGGCCCCTGGCCACCGAAACGCTGGACCGCTTCGACCGCGACGTGGCCCCCCACTTGCCGGGGTTGCGCGCACAGGTCGTGCACAATGACCTTAATCCCCACAACGTGCTGGTCGACCCGTCCGATCCGGCCCGGATTACCGGCGTGCTCGACTTTGGCGACATGGTTGAAACCCCGCTGATCTGCGATGCGGCTGTGACGGCGTCATATCAGATCGACCCGGCTACCCCGCGCGACAGCCTGCAGCATTTTGCCGCCGCCTATCACGCCATCCTGCCCCTGACCCGGCCAGAGGCGCGGCTGCTGCCCGAACTTGTCGCCACCAGAATGCTGACCACCTTGGCCGTGGCTTCGGCCCGCGCCGCCCGCTATCCGCACAACGCGCCCTATATCCTGCGCAATGTCCCCGGCGCTGCCGCCGGCCTGACCGCGCTGGCCAATTCCATCCGAACCCCATTGGAGCTGCCATGACATCTGCAACCATGGTCAACGCCTATCAGCCCGGCAAGGGTCACGTCTCGCCACAGGATCAGGACCGGATTGCCCGACGCGCCCGGCTGCTTGGCCCGGCCTACCGGCTGTTCTACGAAACCCCGGTGCATTTTGTGCGCGGCGACGGCGTGTGGCTTTATGATGCCGAGGGTGCGGCCTATCTTGACTGCTACAACAACGTGGCCTCGCTGGGCCATTGCCACCCCCATGTCGTCGCGGCAACCGCCCGCCAGGCCGCGATCTATGCCAGCCATACCCGCTATCTGAATGACACGGTCCTGGACTATGCCGAGCGGCTTTTGGCGACCTTTCCGGCCGATCTGTCCCATGTCATGTTCACCTGCACCGGGTCCGAGGCAAATGACCTGGCCCTGCGCGTGGCCTATGCCCATACCGGCGGCACAGGCGTGATCGTGACCCGCAATGCCTATCATGGCGTCACGCTGGCGACCTCGTCGCTATCGCCCAGCCTTGGGGCAGGGGTGCCGCTTGGCCCCCATGTCCGCACCGTCCCCGCCCCCACGGATGCCGCCAGCTTTGCCGCAGCGGTGGCACGCGAAATCGCCGATCTGCAACGCCACGGCATCCAGCCTGCCGCGCTTCTGGTCGATACGATCTTCTCGTCCGACGGGGTCTATGCCGATCCGCCCGGCTTTCTTGCACCCGCGGTCGCGGCGATCCGTGCCGCAGGCGGCCTGTTCATCGCCGACGAGGTGCAACCCGGCTTTGCCCGCACCGGCAGCCATATGTGGGGCTTTCAGCGCCACGGCCTCGTGCCCGACATGGTGTCGCTGGGCAAGCCGATGGGCAACGGCTATCCGGTGGCGGGTCTGGTGATGCGTCCCGATGTGATTGCAGCTTTCGGGGCGAAAGCGCGGTATTTCAACACGTTCGGCGGCAATGCCGTGGCAGCCGCCACCGCCATGGCCGTGCTGGAGGTGATCGAGGGCGAGGGGCTGCAAGCCAATGCCGCCCGCGTCGGCGCCTATTTCCGCGACGGCCTTCTGTCGCTGGCCCGCCTGCATGACGGGCTTGGGCCCCTGCGTTCGGCCGGCCTGTTTCTGGGCCAGGATATCGTGACGGAGGATCAGCCCGATGCCGCCCGTGCCGCGCGCGTGGTCAACCGACTGCGCGACGCCCGTGTCCTGATCTCGGCCACCGGGCCGCTGGGCCATGTGCTGAAAATCCGCCCACCTCTGGTCTTTTCGACGGCCAATGTCGATCGCGTGCTGGAGGCATTGGATCTGGCATTGCGCGATTGACGGGGGGGGGCAAGGTCGGACCCTATCAGCCCATCAGCCGTGCCACATCCAGCATCCGGTTGGAAAAGCCCCATTCATTGTCATACCAGCCAAAGACCCGCAGCATCCCCCCCGCCGTCACCCGCGTCTCGGGGCAGGCCATGACGATGCTTTCGGGACGCGCCCGCAGATCGGTCGACACCAGCGCGCGGTCCGTCGCCCCGATCACCCCGCCCGCCGCCCGAAACGCCGCGTTCACGACCTCGGGCGTCACGGGCCGCGCCAGCATCACCGCCAGATCCACCGCCGAGACCGAGGCGACCGGCACCCGCACCGCCGACCCCTCGATCCGCCCGGCCAGATGCGGCAGCACGATGTCCAAAAGCCGCTGCGCGCTGGTCGTCGTCGGCACCATCGACAGGGCCGCCGCCCGGCTGCGCGAAAAATCCGCCGCCGGGGCATCCACCGTGGGCTGTGATCCGGTATAGCAGTGAATCGTCGTCATCGACCCCGTGACCACACCCCACGCCTCGTCCAAGTGCCGCACCAAAGGGGCCAGCGCATTCGTCGTGCACGAAGCGTTGGACACGATGGCCTGGCCCGCCAGCGCGACCTCGTTCACCCCCAGAACCACCGTGACATCCGCCCCCCGCGACGGCCCCGAGACCAGAACCCGCCGCGCGCCCGCCTGCAGGCCGCGCCCGGCCACGTCGCGCCCATCGGCCCGCCCGGTGCATTCCATCACCACATCGACGCCCGCCAGATCCAGCGCCGAAATATCCGCCATGCGGTGCAAGGGCAGATGCCACCCGTCGATCACCAGCGCGCCACCCTTCAATGCCACCTGCCCCGGCCAGGGCCCGAACACGCTGTCATACTGAAACAGATAGGCGCACATCTCGGGGGCGGCGATGTCATTCAGCCCCACAACCTCCAGCCCCGGCCAGCGATCCGGGCCCGCAGCCCAGGCCCGCAGCACCGACCGCCCGATCCGACCAAACCCATTGATGAAAACCCGCATTCCGGCCCCCTCTTTGCCCCCTGACAGACCACGGGCGTGCGGCCAGTTCAACCCGCCCCTTGACCCCAACCCCAAGCACAGGCAAACCCGGTGCACCCCCATTGCACCCTGAAAGCCCGCCCATGACCTTTTCCCGCAATCTCAAGATCGCCCCGTCGATCCTGGCCTCTGATTTCGCCAATTTCGGCGCCGAATGCCGCGCGGTCGAGGCCGAGGGCGCGGACTGGGTCCATGTCGATGTGATGGACGGCCATTTCGTGCCCAACATCACCTTTGGCCCGGCAATGTGCGCGGCGCTGCGGCCCCATATCAAGGGGGTGATGGATGTCCATCTGATGATCGCCCCCGTCGATCCCTTTGTGGAGGCTTTTGCCAAGTCCGGCGCCGATATTCTGACCGCCCATCTGGAAAGCGGACCGCATGTCCACCGCACCTTGCAAATGATCCGCGCGTTCGGCTGCAAGGCCGGGCTTGCCATCAACCCCGCCACCGGCATCGACGCCGTGCCGCAGCTTCTGGATGATATCGACCTGATTTGCGTTATGACGGTGAACCCGGGCTTTGGCGGGCAAAAGCTGATCCCGTCCATGATGCCCAAGATCGCCGCACTGCGTGCCATGGTGGGCGACCGCCCCATCCACATCCAGATCGACGGCGGCGTCACCGACGCCAATGCCGCAGCCCTGGTCGGTGCCGGGGCCGATGTGCTGGTCGCAGGTTCCTCGGTCTTCAAGGGCGGCTCGGCCACCAACACCGCGCCTTACGGCGCCAATATCCGGGCCTTGCGCGCCGCAGCGGAAATGCGCTGATCCCTTTCACTTCGGCCCAAATACTCATCTTTCGTCAAAGCCGGTTGGCCGCAGGCCAGAGGCGAGAAAAGAACAAACGCGCCGCAAGGCGCTCCGCTGGATCAGTCCTCGAAACCCACCAAAGCGCCGGGATGCTGCACCACCCGCCCCGCCAACTCCGCGCCAGCCGCCAGCGCCGCACCCAGCGCCATCCCGGACAGCCGCGCCGCCAGAAACCCGGCGTTGAAGGCATCCCCCGCCGCCGTCGTATCCACGGGAACCACGGCGCGGGGGTCGAAATGATCCGCGCCCTCGTCCCGGTCCCAGCCCGCAACCCGCCCCGCACCATTCTTGACCACCACCGTCCCGGCCCCCGCCGCGCGATAGCGCGCGATCACCGCCTCGGCCGCGCCCTCCCCAAAAACCGCCGCCTCCTCGTCCAGTGAGGGCAGGACCACATCCGCCACCTCTGCCGCCGCCATGACCGCGGCCCGCATCTCTGCGCCCGACGGCCACAATCGCGCCCGCATATTGGGATCAAACGCCACGACCCCGCCGAAACCTTTCAGCCCAGCCAACAGCCGCGCGCGCCCCTCGGGTGGCAGAATGGCAAGGGTGATGCCCGAAAACACCGCCAGATCAGCCCCCGTCAACGCCCGCTCCAACGCGCCCGGATCATCCGCCAAAGACAGCGCCGCCGACTGGCCGCGCCAATAGGTAAAGCTGCGCTCGCCCTGTGCCAGGCTGATAAGGTAAAGCCCCACCGTCCGGTCTGCCCGCCGCTGAACATGATCCGTGCCGATCCCGGCCCCCGCCATGAAGGCCAGCATCGCATCCGAGATCGCATCCACCCCGACGGCAGACAGATAGTCCACCGCCCAGTCCGGGCGCTGCTGCCGCAGATACCAGGCCGTATTGAACGTGTCGCCCGCGAAACCCTGGCGCAAAAGGCCAGCGCCCGCCGGGGCCAGTTCCACCATGCATTCGCCGATGCAGACGGCGCGCATTAGGCCATATGCCCGCCCCAGGGTCCATGCAGCCCGCTGCCCGCCTGGTCCAGCCGTTCAAACCCATGCGCGCCAAAGAAATC
>JAYSWK010000525.1:0-3156 GCA_043718085.1 Rhodobacterales bacterium | reverse complement strand
CCTATTCGCAATGCGCACTGGCGCGGGTGTGGCAGGCGATGCGATTTTCGTGGTCGCTGACCACGATGATGCACCGCATTCCCGGGGCATCAGACTATGACCGGCGAATGCAGGACAGCGAACTTGCGCAACTGGAACTGCTGGACAGCGCAAGGCGGCTGATGGCCGAGAATTACACAGGCCTGCCCTACTGACTGGCGGACCGTGCAAAGGCCCGCGCCTCTGCCGGGGCGGCACCCATCAGCGCCGTGCCGGTCAACTGCAGCGCCCAGTCGGTCTGCCGGAAATCCCGCGCGGCCAGCGTCAGCAGCGGCGCGCCGCCCGCCAATGCCTCTAGCGATAGGGCGGCGACTTTGGCGGCGCCCTCGGGGCGCGGCATGAGACGCGCCAGCACAAAGGTCAGGGCTTTGGCAACAAGCGTGCCTTGCCCAAGGTTCAATCCCTGCGCCATGGCTGTGGGTTCGGGCGACGTCCGGGAAATGATGTCCAGTGCCAGGCCCAGGGCACGGCCGGTCGATAGGCACATCTGCGGCAGGGCCAGCCATTCCGTGAACCACGCCGCCCCGTCGCGCTGCAGGTGGTGGATGCCCGCACCGGTCAGCACCGCCGAAAGGCCCGCCACCTGACGTGACAGGGCGACCAGCACCGCCGGACCGACCGGGTTCTGTTTTTGTGGCATGGTCGATGACCCGCCGGCCCCCGCCATCCACGCCCCGAAGGCCGCGACTCCGTCACGCTCGGCATGCCATGACGCGCCCGGGTCTGCCAATCCCAGCGCCGCCGCCAGACCGGTGAAAGCGTCCGGCCTGACCGCTATCGGTTCCAGCGCCATGGGAGCAGGTCGTCGACCTTTGCGATCTTGTAGTCCGGGATGCGGGCGATGGTGTCGGCTAGCCATGCGAGAGGATCGACGGCGTTGATCTTGGCCGTTTCGATCAGGGTATAGGCGATGGCAGCTGCCTTGCCGCCTGCCTCGGAACCGACGAAGAGGTAATTCTTACGCCCGATGGCGATGGCGCGCATGCCGCGTTCGGCGGCGTTGTTGTCGAGCTCAAGGATGCCGTGGTCGAGGTAGGGGCGCAGGCGTTCCATGCGGGTCAACGCGTATCGGATTGCTCCGGCCAGCGGGGATTTGCCCGAGATGGTGGTGAGTTGCATGGCCAGCCATCGCTCCAGATCGTCGAAGACCGGGGCGGCATGGGCGCTTCGCAGTTCAGCGCGCCGGTCTGGCGGGGAGCCTCTGGCCTCCTTCTCGACGGCATAGAGTTGTGCGATCCGGCCGATGGCCTCTTCGGCGATCGGGGAGCCCTGAGAGCGGTGGATATCGACAAACTTGCGCCGGACATGGGCCATGCAAGCGACTTCGCGGATGGCGCCTGAGCGGTAGAGGTCTTCAAACCCGGCATAGCCGTCGGCATGCATCCAGCCGCGGTAGCGGGCGAGATGATCCTTGGGGTGCTGGCCTTTCCGGTCGCCGGAGAACCGATACCAGGCGGCGGGCGGGGTATCGCCGCCCCAAGGGCGTTCGTCGCGGGCGTAGGTCCAGAGCCTCGCGGTCTGGGTCTTGCCGGTGCCGGGGGCGAGCATGCTGATCGGCGTGTCATCGGCAAAGATCGCCTCGGCCGACAGGACATGGCGACCGATGGCGTCAGCGAGGGGTTCCAACAGAGTGGTGGATTTGCCGACCTAGTCGGCCAGCGTGGACCGGTCGAGATCGAGCCCCTCCCGGTCAAAGATCTGGCTTTGACGATAGAGCGGCAAATGGTCGGCATACTTGCTGACCAGAACATGCGCCAGGAGACCCGGACCGGGGCGGCCGCGTTCAATGGGGCGCGAAGGCAGCGGGGCTTGGACGAAGCGTTCACAGCAGGCGCATGTCAGCCGGGGCCGGACAATCCGGTTCACGATGAAGCGCCCGGGGACGTATTCCAGTTCTTCGGTCACATCTTCGCCGATCCGGCGCAGGCGGCCGCCGCAGTCAGCGCAGGCATCTGTGCTCGGTGTCAGCTCCACCTCCATCCGCAGGACATGATCCGGGATCGGGCGGCGCTTTGGCTTGTCCTTCTCCTCGATGTCCGGCAGCTTCATCCGCGCCGTCATCGCAGCCGCCGCGATCTCGCTGGTCTCGAGGGCCAGTTGCAGTTGCTCGGCCGTCTCGGACGAGGCTCCGAACCGGTGCGCCCGATGCCCGGCAAGCTGATGGCGCAGCTTCTCAATCAGGATCGCCTGCGCCTTGACCTCGGCCAAGAGCCGCGCGGTGAAGCTGCGCAACTCCTCGGGGTCTTCGGGCAAGGTCAGGGTCTGATCGAGCATGAGATCAGTTTATCCCACTGTATTCCTTGTGGGAATCATTGATTGCAGGGTGAGTAGATTATCCCGCTGCCAGCGGCCGCCACGTCCGCTGTGGCGCTCGCCAGTCGATCCCTTCAAGCAGCATCGACAACTGGGCAGGCGTCAATGCGACCTTGCCCTCCTTCGCCGAGGGCCAGACGAACCGCCCCTTCTCCAGCCGCTTCATGAACATGCAGGCCCCCTGGCCATCCCACCAGATCACCTTCACCAGATCGCCTCGGCGACCTCGGAACACGAACAGGTGTCCGGCAAACGGGTCCTGCTTCAGCACCGCCTCGGCCTGCGCCGCCAGCGCCGCAAACCCCTTTCGCATGTCGGTGACGCCCGCCGCCAGCCAGACCCGCGTGTTGGCCGGAACCGGGATCAAACCGACAGACCCCGGATCAGACGGGCCAAGGCTTCAGGATCATATCCACCGCTGATGCGCATCCGATGCCCACCCGCAAGTTCGATCTCGATGCAACTGTCAGGGACAGGCGCTGCAGCAGGCGCCCTTGCCTCCGCGACGATCTCCACCGGCAGAAAGCGCAAACCACCTTCCTCTGATCCCGTTCCGGGCCTGGGCCTATACTTGGGATCGCGCAGCCATTTGAAGATCAGGTTGGCGTTCACCGTATAACGAAGCGCCACCTGAGCCACGGAAACGCCAGGCGCAGTCGTCTGCAGACAGATCGACCGCTTCTCCTCATCCGTCCAAAGTCGCCTCGTCCGCCGCGCCACGCCCGCACCTTAGTGTCCACTATCATTGGTGGACACTATCCCGCACCAGCACCACGCGTCAGAGCGGTCAGGCCGGACGCTTAC
>JAYSWK010000524.1:0-3161 GCA_043718085.1 Rhodobacterales bacterium | reverse complement strand
ATCGCCAATGCCGCGGACCGACCGGTCCTTCCGGTGCATGCCGAGGCCGTCGCCGCTGTCCCGGCCAACCACCGCGCCTTTGTTCACGGGCTGCCCGTGCAATACCGGCGCGGCGAATGCCTGTTCGTCCATGCCGGGATCCGCCCCGGCGTGCCCTTTGACCAACAGGCCGAGACGGATCTTGTGTGGATACGCCAAGACTTTCTACTGGACCCACGCGATCACGGCGCGCTGATCGTGCATGGCCATACCGCCCTGCAACGGGCCACCCACTATGACAATCGGCTGAACCTGGATTCTGGTGCCGCTTATGGCGGGCCCTTGTCTGCCGTGGTTATCGAGGGGCGCGCGGCGTGGCTGTTAACCGAAGCGGGCCGGGTGCCGCTAGAGCGGGATGGGTTTTCCTGAAAACAAACTCATCTAAATGCGCGTTCGAGCGAACGCGAGAGGCAGCGTTTTTCGATTCGATTCAAACTCATGCCGCTAGTCCCGACCCCGGCCTGACATCCGGGGATAGGACGCCAGGGCCAAAACGCCAAGCACCAGCGCCGTGCCCGCAATCAGCCAGAAAAAGCCGCGCTCGCCCATCACTGGCAAAAGCCTGCCGATGATCAGAGGGCCGGTGACCGCGCCGATCTGGACCGTGGCCAGGATCACCGGTGCCACGCGCAGATCGCTGCCCATCTTGCGGCTGGCGGTCACGAAATAGCCCGGAAAGAACAGACCCGCACTCAGGCCCATGGGCACAAAGAACCAGGCCGGGTCTATCAGCGCCGCCCCCAACCCGCACAGGGCCGTCGACAGGCAGGCCAGGGTAAAGACGGCAAAGCTTGGCACCCGGTCGGCCAGCACGGTCAAAGCCAGTCGCCCGGCCAGAAACGCCAGAAAAAAGGCCGACAGCAGCGCCGCGGCCCTGGGTGCCGAGATGCCCGCGCGGATCATGGCGGTGGGCCCAAGGCCGCTGAGGCTCACCTCGATCGCGATGGCAACCAGGCCGAAAGCCAGAATGGGAAAGTGAAAGCGAAATTCCGTGCCGCCGCGCTGCACCTTGGCTGCGGGTGCGCCTGCGGCAGTGCCGATGATCACGGCGGTCAGCGCGGTCAAAATGGCCACGGCCGCAAAGATCAGGGTCGGGTTGCTGCCCAGGGCCACGAACATCAGGGGTGCAACAATCGCCCCAATGGAATAGCCCGCATTCAGCAGGCTGACCATCGACGGGCCGCGCGGCCCGAAGGCCACCAGAATGCGGGCGTTGAACAGGGCCGCCACGCTGCCGAACCCCAGCCCGAACACCGCCCCACCCGCCACTGACAGCAAGAATCCCGGGGCCAGGGCCAAAATCGCTGCCCCGGTCGCCATGACCACAAGGGCCGCGCGCGGCGTGACGTGGTGGCCAAGGAAGTAAAGTCCGACGAGCCCCGAAAAGCTGCCGATCCCCATCGAGGACACCAGCCAGCTTGCCAGGCCCGTGTCGATGCCAAACCGCTGCTGATAGACCGGCAGCGCCGGGCCCATGACGGCCTGACCTGCCCCAAGCAGGATGAAACTCACCACGCCGGCGGCCAGAAGCAGGTGGTGCGCACGGGGGGACAGCAGGTTGGACATCGCACGCGCTTTCTGGATCGGGGAAACATCCGCACCTAGACAGTCCGCAGCGGGCGCGTCAATCGCGCCAAGCCGGGCGAAGGGCCTGTCCAGATCTGGACGGAACAGAAAGTTATCATATATCAATAGCTTGGCGAAATCGCTTCGCCCGATGTCAACCATTGCTGCGGCTTGCGCTTTGGGCCTTGTCGGGGCAGTCTTCACATGGCGCAAAAACCGGGGGGGCGGCGGCGTGATCCGATTGCATGACTACTGGCGTTCGTCCGCGGCCTACCGGGTGCGCATCGCGCTGAACCTGCATGGGTTGGACTATGCGCGGGTCAACGTGAACCTGTTGACCGGGGCGCAACGCAGCCCCGAAAATCTGGCGGTCAACAAGCAGGGTCTGGTGCCGACGCTGGAAATAGACGGGCTGGTGCTGACCCAGTCGCTGGCCATCGTGGAATACCTGGAGGACACGCGGGGTCCGCGCCTGATGCCCCAGGATGCCGCAGGCCGGGCACGGGTGCGCGCCTTGTCCTATGCCGTGGCGATGGAAATTGCGCCCATCAGCAATCTTTCGGTCCGCAGACATGTCGAGGCGCTGACGGGTGGGGCGACAAAGGCCGACGACTGGATGCGCCACTATATCACCAAAGGGTTCGGCGCGCTGGAGGCCATGCTGGGCGACGGGCAGGCGGGCCGCTTTTGCCATGGCGACATGGTCAGCATGGCCGATGTCACCCTGGTTCCGCAGGGTTACAATGCCGAGCGGTTGGGGATGGATCTGACCGGGTGGCCCCGGATTGCAGCAATCGTGGCACGGCTGGCCGAGGTGCCTGAAGTGGCGTCTGCGCATCCTGATCGGGTCGGACCGGATTGAGCGGCAAGACCGGGAGTTTCACACCCCCGGACCCCCGTGGGATATTTATGAACCAATGAAAGGCCTTAAAGCGTGTCTGGTTCCCGTTGAATCGAAAATCGCTGCCTCTCGCCAAGGCCCGAACGCGATTTTCGATCCTTCTGTTTCAATGAGAAACAGACACGCCCTAGCGCAGCCGCACGGAAGCCTGGGCGGAGAGCCCCTCGGCGTCGATGACGGACAAGGTAATGAAGCCGCGGCCCAGGCTGGGCAGCAGCTCTTCGCGGGACCGTTGGGCGGTGGTGACTGGCATGCCATTTGCCAGCCAGGTGAAGGGCGCGGTTCCGCCTTCGACGCGCACCATCAGGCCTTCGGGCAGAAGCTCGACCTCGGCGCCGTCGGGGGGAAAGCCGATGCTGGGGCCGTTCGCCAAAGGCGCGAAGGCGGCAGAGCGGGCGCGGAAATGGCGCAGGGGTTGGGGAAGCTGGGCATTGGCGACCAGCAGGGTTTCGGGCGGGGCTGCGGGCTGGGGGGCAAGGGCGGGTTTCAGGCGGGCAAAGGCCTGAAACAGCACGGGCGCGGCCAGATCAGCACCAAAGGCACCGGGCACCGGCGTGCCGTCGGGGCGGCCCATCCACACACCTATCACATGCTCGCCATCAAAGCCGATGGCCCAGGCATCGCGGTGGCCATAGGAGGTGCCGGTCTTGTAGGC
>JAYSWK010000523.1:0-3191 GCA_043718085.1 Rhodobacterales bacterium | reverse complement strand
CCTGCTTTAGGTTCACGATCCCCACCGGGAAGGGCGTCACCCCCTCGGGCCAGATGATCCCCTTGTCGTCATGCGACGCCTCGATGATCGCCCCCAGCAGCCGCGAGACGCCAATGCCGTGCGACCCCATCTCGACCGGCACCCGTCCGCCATCCGCCGTGACCACCGTGGCCCCCATGCTTTCGGAGTACTTGGTGCCGAAATAGAAGATCTGCCCCACTTCGATGCCCCGCGCCACCTTGCGACGGCCTTCGGGTATCGCGTCGAACAGGGCCGGGTCATGGGTTTCGTCGGTGCGGGCATAAAGTGTGGTGAATTCCTTGCAAACTTTCGCCACTGCGGCGCGGTCGTCATAATCGACATCCCGGTTGCCCAGCTTCAATTCCGTCACCGCGCTGTCGAAAAAGACCTCGCTTTCGCCCGTGGCGGCCAGAACCAGAAACTCGTGCGTATTGTCGCCCCCGATGGGCCCGCTTGCCGCCCGCATCGGAATGGCCGTCAACCCCATCCGCTCATAGGTGCGCAGATAGCTGACCATGTGGCGGTTATAGGCATGCAGAGCAGAGTCGCGGTCCACGTCGAAATTGTAGCCGTCCTTCATCAGGAACTCGCGCCCGCGCATCACCCCGAACCGGGGCCGCATCTCGTCGCGGAACTTCCACTGGATGTGATAAAGCGTCAGGGGCAAATCCTTGTAAGAGGTGACATGGGCGCGGAAAATATCCGTGATCATCTCTTCATTTGTGGGGCCGTACAGCATCTCGCGGCCCTGACGGTCCTTGATGCGCAACATCTCTTGTCCATAATCGTCATAGCGGCCCGATTCGCGCCACAGATCCGCCGGTTGCAGCGTCGGCATCAACAAGGGGATGTGCCCTGCCCGCTCCTGTTCCTCATTCACGATGGTCTCGATCCGTCGTAGCACCCGCAATCCCAGCGGTAGCCAGGAATAGATCCCCGCCGCCTGCTGTTTGATCATGCCCGCCCGCAGCATGTAGCGATGCGAGACGATCTGCGCCTCGGCGGGGTTTTCCTTCAGGACGGGCAGGAAGTAACGGGTCAGACGCATGGCGGGCCTCATGGCAGGGATTTGCCCGTTCCTATCGGGTTGGCCGGGGTCAGGCAAGCTGCGTGGCGGGCCGGTTGGGCAGATTGCTTTGGCCCGGTGCGGCTTAACCGTTTGTCAAATCTCTTGATGGATGGTGGCCCGACAGAAAATGCCAGTCCAGGGATTGCTTGCAATGGATAAATGGAAACCCCGTATGCGCCGCTTTACGTTGATCAAGAACTACTCCATTCCCGCCCGGCTGCACATGGCCGGGGCGTTGGCGCTTATGGGGCTGTTGGTCACCGGCGGGGCCGGCTACATCGGCCTGACACAAAGCAATGTGGGGCTTGAGGTTGCGATCACCTCGACCTCGGCCGTGCTGAACCAGAAAAATGCCGACATGATGCACGACGCCCTGCGCGCCGACGTGCTTTACGCGCTGCAAATCGGCCCCGAGGGGTCGGCCCAGTTGCGCGGCGAAATCGCCGACGATCTGGCAGGCCACATCGCCGATTTCAACCAGAACATCGACACATTGCGCGCCCTGCCGCTGGACCCCGCGATCCGCGCCGATGTCGAGGCGATCTTGCCCGCCTTGTCGGACTATACCGCCGCGGCCCAGAACGTCGTGGGTCTGGCCCTGACCAACCGGGCCGCGGGTCAAACCGGGTGGGATGCGTTCATGGTCGCCTTCTCCAATCTGGAAACCGGGATGGGCATTCTGGGTGAAGCGATCGAGGCGCAGGGCAACAAGGCCGGCATTGCCGCGACCGAACGCAATGCCTTTTTGATCAAGGTCGTTCTGGGGGCGCTGTCGGCCTGCATCGTTGTCATGATATTGTCCAACTTTCTTCTGGCCCGGTCGATCACCAAACCGATCAGCCGCGTGAAACAGGCGATCCAACAGGTGGTCGAGGGCAATCTGGGCGGGCGGCATTCTTCGTTCGACCGTGCCTCCGACCGTAATGACGAGGTGTCGCAGATTGGGGTGCATCTTGAGTTTTTGCGCATCAGGCTGCGTGAAGCCGTCCAGATGGAGGCCGCGATCAAGCACACCCAGGCCGACCAGGAGGTTGTCGTGGCCGCGCTGACCGTGGGTCTGGAAAACCTGTCGCAGGGCAGGCTCAGCCAGACGCTGGATCAGGCCTTCCCTGAACATTACGAGGGGCTGCGCAGCAATTTCAATGCCACGGTCGAACATCTGAACCAGACCATGTCGCAGGTCGCCACGGCGTCACGCGCGATCCGGGCGCGGGCCGATGACATCTCGCAAGCCTCCGAGGATCTGTCGCGCCGCACCGAAAACCAGGCCGCGACGCTGGAAGAAACCGCCGCCGCCCTGGACGAGCTGACCACCAGCGTCAAGGCCGCCGCCAATGGCGCGCGCGAGGTTGAAAGCATCGTCCAGAACACAAGGACCGAGGCCGAAGAAAGCGGCAAGGTCGTGCTTAGCGCCGTCGATGCGATGAACGGCATCGAACGGTCTTCCGATCAGATTTCCCGCATTATCAGCGTGATCGACGATATCGCCTTCCAGACCAATCTTCTGGCCCTGAATGCCGGGGTCGAGGCGGCGCGGGCCGGCGACAGTGGCCGTGGCTTTGCCGTGGTGGCCTCGGAAGTGCGGGCCCTGGCGCAACGTTCGTCCGAAGCCTCGCGCGAGATCAAGGAATTGATCACCACCAGCACGCAGCTTGTCGGGCGCGGGGTGGATGCCGTGGGTTCGGCCGGCAAGGCGCTGAACAACATGGTCGAACGGGTCACCCATATTTCCAGCCTAGTGTCCGGCATTGCCACCGGGGCCATTCAGCAATCCACCGCTTTGGGCGAGGTCAATGTCGGCGTGACCCAGCTTGATCAGGTCGCCCAGCGCAATGCCGCCATGGTCGAACAGTCCATGTCCTCGACCCAGTCGCTGCAAAGGGAAGCCATGGGTCTGGACACGCTGATGTCACGCTTTGTCACCACCGGGGCGCCCTCCGCCATGACCGAAACAGCCACATCTGCGCCGCACCTGCGCGCCGCAAGCTAAATCCTTCAGCGGTCCCGCTTGTGCCCGGCCGTGGCCCTGCGGGCCCGCGGCCGGGCATTCGACCTTGCGGGTAAAGCCTGTCCGGTTCGCGTGACTACGAAATTCGCGGCC
>JAYSWK010000522.1:0-3196 GCA_043718085.1 Rhodobacterales bacterium | reverse complement strand
GCAACTTCTGGAACAAGGCAAGTCGCTGTTCTGATGGCCGGCCCCGACGCGCCCCTGATCACCGTCCGAAGCCGCGCCGACCTGCGCGACTGGCTGGCGGCCAACCATGCCACCTCGGGCACGGTCTGGCTGGCGACCTACAAACGGCACCACCCCGATTATCTGGCCTGGGAGCCCCTGGTCGAGGAACTTCTGTGCTGGGGCTGGATCGACAGCCTGCCTCGCGCCGTGGACGCCGACCGCACCGCCCACCTGGCAACGCCCCGCAACCCGGCCTCGGCCTGGTCGGCGGTCAACAAGACCCATGTCGAACGCGCCATCGCCTCGGGCGCCATGACCCCGGCGGGCGAGGCAAAGGTTTCCCTCGCCATCGCCAACGGCATGTGGGATTTCCTGAATAATGTCGAGGCGCTGCTGGACCCGCCCGACCTGACCGCCGCCCTGACCGGCAAAGCCGCCGAAGTCTGGGCGGCACAGCCCCGCAGCATCAAACGCGGCACGCTGGAATGGATCAAGATGGCCAAAACCCCCGCCACCCGCGCCGCCCGCATCGCCGAAGTGGCGGACAGCGCGGCGCAGGGTCTGCGTCCAAAACCGTTCCGGCTTTAGAGCGGGATGGGTTTTCATGGAAACAAACCCCATCGGGCAACGCGTTCGAGCGCATGCGAGAGGCAGCGTTTTCCGCGACATTGCAAACCCATCCCGCTTTAACGGTCGATCCTGACCTGGTAACAGTCGTTGCGCGCCGAGCGGACATGCACATAGGCCACCCGCCCATCCGACAGCCGCGCCGCCGCCTCATCGCGGATGCGCGGCGTTGGCACCACCGCACCCGTGCCATAGACGATGCGGTCATCCGCCCCATAGCCCCGGACAATATAATCGGACGAGGCCAGAACTTCCGGCACCGCCTCGCCCCCGCCCGCCTGACATTCATCGGCGCACAGAAAGATCGGGCCAACCTCGGCATAGGGTTGCGGCGCGGGAAAGGGCCGATGCGCCAGCACCAGCATCCCCGCCCCTTTCGGGATCATCGCCAGACAATGCCGCCACGGATTTCCGTCACCGTCCGAGACTTGCCGCTCGGCCACCTGCCCGTTAGCATCCGGCCCACCGCGTCGATAAGCCCGCACAATCTCTGTCGGTATCGCCACAAAGCGCATCGCATCCCCCTCATCTTGGTGCAAATACTCATGCACCAGCCGCCAGGGCCGCTGCGACCCGAAAGCTGCTTATTCCCGCTCGACCAGCCGACCCAGCGGGCGGCCCGCAAGGATGTGCAGATGGAAATGCGGCACCTCCTGCATCCCGTCGCGCCCGGCATTGGTGATCGCACGATAGCCGTCGGGCAGGCCCTTGCAGATTGTCGCAACCGTCTGGTGAAAGTCCAGAATCTCCTCGACCGGGGCCGTGGCGAAATGGTCCAGCGTTACATAGGCGCCCTTCGGGATGACCAGAATATGCGTCGCAGCCGAGGGGTTGATGTCATGGAACGCCAAGGTATGGGCGCTTTCCATCACGGTCTTGTTGGGGATCTCGCCCCGCAGGACGCGGGCGAATATGTTCGAAGGGTCGTAGCTATGGGTCATGGCTCAGTCCACAAAAAGATATTCGGTCGCCGCGATTTCCCGCGCCTTTACCAAGGGGATATCAAGGAATTCCGCCAGTGGCACGGTGTTTTCGTCAACGGTCTGCGACTGTTTGATGCGCGAAAACCCGGTGAACCCCGCGTCCCGGATGCGGTCGCTTTCGAATTTCACATCATAGCGGATCGTGGGCAGCAGACGGTCGATCACCTCGACGGGGGTGCGGTCGCCGGCCAGACCCACGCGCCGGGCATGGCCGATCAGATACTCATCGGTGAAATCGCACTGCACTTCCAACAGCCGCACCTTGGCCTTGTCATTGTAGAAATCCTGCATCAGGTCGGTATTGGCCGGGTCGATGCAGACGATCAGCTTGTCGGTCTGCCAATAGTCGAACAGCATCCTGACCAGCGCGCGGCGGTGGCGCGTGCGCTTTTCCAACGTGGTCTGGATGCCCCCCAGATCCGGCAGCGGCGCCGAGGCTTCGTTGAAAAGATAGTGCACCGCGGGCGTTCCGCTCACCTGCCGCATCCGCTCGACCAGCCTTTTGGCGACATGCCATTTCTTGCAAGTGACCATCAGCAGGGTGCGTTCGCGCCCAAGCGAGCTTTCCGTCTCCCAGAACCTTGGCGCAAAGCGGCGCCCGATGCGCCCGCGTCCCGACATGAACTTGAACAGGCTGCGCCCCTCGCCCGAAATGCCGAACTCTATGCCCGAGGCGACATAAAGCTTGCCCAACCTGTCCTTCAGTTCCGTGGCATCCGCGCTGATCTTGCGGGCAAACAGGTAATCCTGGCTGATCAGAAGGTCATAGTGATCGTTATAGAACGTCAGCGGCATGCCGTAATCGGTGAACATCAGAAAGGTCAGCGTCCGGCTGCGAATCTCGTGTTCGGGCACCAGATGGCGTACGATGGTCTGGAAAAATGTCTCGTCCGGGATCCATGAGGTGCGGAAAAAGCGCATCACATCGGGACGCTTGCGGCAGAACTCCAACACCCCTTCCACGGTCCTTCGGCGCAGGCACCACCACTGGCTGCCGATCTGCATCTGGATGTCGCCGGGCGGTTTGCGCGTCAATCCAAAGCGGCGCTGCAGGTTCAACGCGGCATAAAAGCGCCTTTTCTGGGTGCGCTCATTGAACCAGTGGCGATAGATTATCCGTTCTTCCTTGATGCCGGTCTTGATCCAGTCGCTGGCATGGAAATCGTAGCTTTCGATGTAATCGACATCGTCGTTGTCCAGCAGATCATGGGCATATTCTGCCGTCTTGGTCGGCATGCAGTCGCCCGACAACATGTACACATGCGAGGCGCGCGGAAAGGCCTCGACCGCTGCCCGAATGGCATTGATGGTCGCCTCGACCAGTGACCATTCGCCCCAGCCGCATCTGACACGCCTGGTTGCGAATGTGACAGCCGGATTGGCCGCAAGGGCCGCGCGGATCCGGTCGTAATCGTCTCGCTTGGCCCGCGCATCAAAGTGGATGGACATGAAATCGCCCGCCGCCGTCAGGCGTTCAGCCTGCGCGATGATCCCCTCGGGGTCCTTGTGGCACAGCAGGATATAGGCGATTCTTGCCATTTTTGAAACAGTTCGCAGGCTGATGA
>JAYSWK010000521.1:0-3200 GCA_043718085.1 Rhodobacterales bacterium | reverse complement strand
CCCCCATCGGCACCATCGAAAGTGCCGACATGGCGCAGTGGCGGCGCTGCATGGCGGTCAATGCCGATGGCGTTTTCCTGGGCTGCAAACATGCCGTGGCGTTGATGAAGCAAAAGGGCGGCGGGTCCATCATCAATCTGTCGTCGATAGACGGAATCATCGGCGAGGCTGAACTTGCGGCCTATTGTGCCTCGAAAGGCGCGGTCCGGACCCTTAGCAAAGCCGTGGCTGTGCATTGCGCTGAACAGGGCTACCGTATCCGCTGCAATTCCATCCATCCGGGCTACATTTGGACACCTCAGACCGAAAACTACCTGGCCGGCCTGGGCAAGCTGGACACCGAGCGCGCCAAGGCGCTGGCCCGGCATCCGATCGGGCGTTTGGGCAAACCCGACGATATCGCCTATATGGTGCTTTACCTCGCATCAGATGAATCCAGCTTTGTAACCGGGACCGAAATGGTGGTCGACGGTGGCTATCTGATGGTGTGACCACGGCCGATCGTTCAGGACGGTCAGCGATCGTGACCGATGGTCTGACCGCTATGAGGCTGGCCATTGCGCAGGCGCTTGCTGTCAGAAGTGTCCCAGACCACAACGATGACTGTCCGCATCGCTGCGGCTTGACAAGACCGGGGGCTTGGGGCGAAGCGCGGTCAAAGCTTCGACGCGCCGAGATAGAAGTCTGCAAGCGCGGCTTCCTCGTCCACGAATCTCCCGAGGCGGGATGTCGTGAGCCTGCCCAGTTCATAGTGTTCGTTCTGTTTCAGGACGACGTCGTAAAGGCGCTGGAAGCTGCCAAAGATGGACTGGTCGTCGACAAGGTCGCGGTAGCACTGGATCTGGTCCGCCATAAGGAGCCAGTAGCCTTCGACGAAATAGCCGAAGTGGCGGACCACGTGCACCTTGTCCACTTGGCCCGTGCGGATCGCTATCCCTATGTCGTTCAAGAATAAGCACATCGCGTCCTCGTGCGCCCGGAGTTCGCCGTTCACCGTCACGGAGCTTTCTCGGAAGGAACCACGAGCACGGAGGATGGGCCCCGATATCCATAGGTCCCTGAAGAAATTCAGGTGCGAAATGGAATTCTGCTCCTGGGCGAGCTTGATCTGCCTGGTGACGAAGTAGAAACCGCCGATCAGCGTCAAGGATTGAAGGGCGGCCCAGATCCACTGCCATTCCGGCGCGCCGAGACGCGAGAAAAAGTCGAACACTTCGCCCTCCTTGTCGGGTGCGAACGGACAGCGCGCGAGGATCGGCACCGAACCGGCCGGTGGGCCAAAGCTGCCAATCCGTGCGTTCCTGTCAACCGCCAATTTTTCCGGCACTGCGGTTCACCCAAAGACGGATACTTCATGGGCGGGATCGGGTGGCTAGAGCGTGTCTGGTTTTGATGGAAACACTCTTATCGAAAAACGCGTTCGAGCCTTGGCGAGAGGCAGCGGTTTTCGATTCAGCCGGAACCAGACACGCTTTAAATGTCCACAGCCCCCAAGGGGCGGCGGGATATCCAAAGGTTCGCGCGCCTGCCCTCAATAGCCTTTCACCTCTTCCACGATGGTCTGCCGCAGGGCGGCCAACTGGCCGGCAATGGCCGTGGTAAACATGCGGGCGTCGGTCAGCAGCGAGGCAAAGTCGAAGCCTTGGGCAAATGCGCGGGCGATCATGGCGGCGGAACCGGCATGGATGCCTGCCAGGCGGCCTGCGGCCTTGGTTCGGGCGGCGATGGCGGCGATGGCCTGCAGAACCTCGGGCGCGGAAGGATCGAGCGTCGGTTCAAAGCCAAGGGACAGGCCAAGGTCGGAGGGGCCGACATAGACACCGTCAATCCCCTCGACGGACAGGATGGCCTCCAGGTTGCCCAAGGCTTCACGGGTCTCGATCATGGCAAAAACCAGAACCGATCTGTTGGCGGTTTTCACATAGGACGCGCCGTGCACCATATTTGCGCGGATCGGTCCAAAGGACCGGCTGCCCATCGGCGCATAGCGCGTGGATTGCACAAGGGCGCGCGCATCCGCGCCTGTGTTGATCATCGGGCAGATCACCCCGGCAAAACCGGCATCAAGGCATTTCATCAAGATACCGGGTTCGTTCCACGGCACCCGCGCCAGAACGGGGGCAGGCAAGCCTTGCAGCACCTGCAGCATGGTCAGGGCGAGTTGATAGTCGATCAGCCCATGCTGCAGATCCACCGTCATCATGTCGAACCCGGCACGGGCCATGATTTCGGCGGTGACGGGCGAGGGGAGGGCACACCAGCCGTTGACGGCTTTGCCACCGGCGGCGAAATGTTTGCGCAGGTCTTGGGTCATTCGGGCCTCAGGTTGACAGCCAGTTCTGCAGATGGGCTGCGGTGGCCTTGGGGTTTTCCAAGGTGGGAAGGTGGGCTGCATCCGGCACGATTGCAAGACGTGACTGCGGCATCAGGGCATGCATCTGATCATGGCGGTCCCGCGGGCACAGGCGGTCCCGTTCGCCCATCAGCACCAAAGCGGGGCCTTTGAACGTGGCAAGGACTGCCGTCTGGTCAGGGCGGCTTTTCAGTGCGCTGGATTGACGGGCAAAGACCTGCGGGCCAAGGGCCAGGGCCATTGCCATGCACAGCTCAAGGATCGGCTTTTGGCCTGGACCGGGGGCGAGGTAGTTGGGCTTCATCTCATCGCGCAGAACGGCCGCGAGGTTGCCGGCAAGCGCCATGGCGATTTGCGGAAGCCGGGTGGCCTGCGCGTCAGGTGTTTCGGCGCGCGGGTTGGTGTCGAGAAGGGCAAGGCGTTCGACGCGGTCGGGGGCCTGCGCCAAGATTTCCATGGCGACGATGCCGCCCATTGACAGACCCGCGAGGGCAAAGCGCGGCGGGGCTTCATGCAGGATTGCGGCGGCAAGCGACTGCACCGTGTCATGTTCGGTCGGCAGTGCGTGGTGGATTGGGCAGGCTGCAGTGAACCCGCCCCACATCCGTGCATCGCACATCATTCCCGGGATCAGCAGGAGCGGCGTCATTTGACCCGCCGGGCGCCCTCGCTAAGGGTGGCAAGTTTGGCCCAGGCGATTTCCGGGTCTACGGCGCCATAACCCGCGAAGGTGCCAAAACCGCAATCAGAGCCTGCGATCACCCGGTCGGTGCCAAGGATATTGGTAAATCGTTCAAGGCGTTGCGCCACAAGATCGGGATGTTCGACAAAGTTGGTTGTGGTGTCA
>JAYSWK010000053.1:0-2400 GCA_043718085.1 Rhodobacterales bacterium | reverse complement strand
CGCCCGGCCCCCGCAAACCGCGCAAGACCGTCAAGAAGCGCGGGCTTGTCGCACGGTTCATTTTGTTCCTGTGGCGCATCGTCTGGGGCATCGCGTGGCGGGTCTCGGCCGTGGGTGCGATGGTGCTGGGCTGCGCCATTTTGTATTTCATGGTGCAACTGCCGCCTTTGAACAGCCTGCTGGACGGCCGGGCGCGCGGCTCGGTCACGATGCTGGACCGGGATGGCGCGGTCTTTGCCTGGCGGGGCGAGACGTTTGGCGGTCAGATGACGGCGAAAACCGTGTCGCTGAACCTGCTGCACGCCATCGTGGCGACCGAGGACAAGCGATTTTACGGCCATTTCGGCATTTCGCCGCGCGGCATTGCCAGTGCGATCCGCATCAATCTGTCCGCCGGGCGCGGACCTTTGGAGGGCAATGGCGGCTCGACCATCACGCAGCAGGTCGCCAAGCTTTTGTGTCTGGGAGTGGATTATGACCCCAAGCAATGGAAGGACGAAGCCGCCTATGAGGACGACTGCCGGGGTGGCGGCATCTGGCGCAAGGTCAAGGAAATTCCCTATGCCATGGCGATGGAGGCCAAATATTCCAAGGACGACATCCTGACGATCTATCTGAACCGGGCCTATCTGGGGGCCGGGGCACGGGGGTTCGAAGCCGCAGCGCAACGCTATTTCGGCAAATCCGCAGCCAAGCTGAGCCCGGCCGAGGCTGCAATGCTGGCGGGTCTGTTGAAAGCACCGTCGCGATATGCGCCGACCAACAACCTAAAGCGCGCCCAGGACCGGGCCGCGGTGACCGTGGGGCTGATGGCGGAGCAGGGCTATATCACGCCCGAAGAGGCCGCGGATGCGCTGGCCCATCCGGCAGAGCTGTCCGCGGCGGCGACGCAGAATGCGGGCGGGGCTTTTGCCGACTGGGTCATGGAAAGCACGCCATCCTACCTGGGATTGCAGACCACCGAAGACGTGATCATGAACACCACGCTGGATCAGCGCATCCAGACGGCGGCAGAGGCGGCGCTGGCCGCGGTGTTTGACACCAAGCTGAAGGAAGGGTCGAACGTGCAGGCCGCCATTGTGGTGATGAGTGCGGACGGCGCAGTTCGGGGCATGGTGGGCGGGCGCAAGATCGCCGAGGCGGGCAGCTTCAACCGGGCCACTCAGGCGCTGCGGCAGACCGGGTCAAGCTTCAAGCCCTTTGTCTATGCCGCCGCATTGGATCAGGGCTGGTCGCCGATGGATTTTGTCGATGACAGCCCCCTGACCATCATGATCCCCGGTTCGGGAAAATGGAGCCCGGACAATTACGACCGTGAATTCAAGGGCCTGATCACCCTGACCCAGGCCCTGACCGAAAGCCGCAACGTGCCTGCCGTCAAGGTCAGCGAAGCCGTGGGCCGCGATGCCGTGCGCCAGATTGCCGAAGGGTTCGGCATCCGTTCCGATCTGGCCGTAGGCCCGGCGCTGGCGCTGGGCGCGTCAGAGGCCACGCTGCTGGAAATGACGGGCGCCTATGCCGGGATCCTGAATGGCGGATCTTCCGTGACGCCCTATGGGCTGACCGAGTTGAAGTTGAAGGATCAGGATGACCCGATCATCGGCCCCGGCGGCGGTATCGGCGAGCGGGTGATCAGCCAGGAGGCGGCCGAGCAATTGATCTGGATGATGACCAATGTGGTCAATGGCGGCACGGGTGCGCGGGCGCGGCTGGCCGACCGGCAGGTCGCGGGCAAGACCGGCACCACATCCGAGGCGCGGGACGCCTGGTTCATCGGCTTTACCGCCGATTATGTGACCGGGGTCTGGATGGGCTATGACGACAATACGCCCCTGAAAGGCGTGACCGGCGGCGGCTTGCCCGCCGAGATCTGGCACGAGGTGATGGTGCGGGTCGAAGAAGGCCTGCCGGTCACCGACCTGCCGATGATCGTGCCCGAGCCGCGGCTGAAACCCGATGTGCCCGCCGATCCCTTGGCCAATCAGGCGCCTCAGGGTCAGGGCAACAGCAACAGGAAAAGGAACGATCCGATCGAGGCCATCCTGAAGGCGTTGCTGGGTCAGGGGAACTGACGAGCGCCCGGGTTGCCCGGTCAGCCAAAGGCCTGCCACAGAAGCCGTAGCGCCATTCCGGTCGAGGTGACGACCAGCAAGGGTTTGATCAGCCGCGCGCCCACACGCAGGGCCAGCCGCGCGCCGATCGCCGCCCCCAGAACCTGCGCCGCCCCCATTGCCAGACCCATGGCCCACCAGGTTGCCCCGGTCGTGACAAAGACGGCCAGCGACCCCAGGTTCGAGGCCAGGTTCAGCAGCTTGGTATGGGCCGTGGCCTTGAGCACGCCGAAGCCTGCCAGCATCACGAAGGCCATCATGAAGAACGACCCGGTGCCCGGCCCGAAAA
>JAYSWK010000520.1:0-8015 GCA_043718085.1 Rhodobacterales bacterium | reverse complement strand
TGGCACGTTTGAACTGGGGCATGATCGGCGGTGGCGAAGGCAGCCAGATCGGCCCGGCCCACCGCCTGGCCGCGGGGCTTGACGCGCTTTTCACCTTTGCAGCGGGGGCGCTGGACCACAATCCCGAGGCAGGGCGCGACTTTGGCCAACGCCTGGGGCTGACCGCGGACCGCTCTTATGGGGACTGGCGCGAGATGCTGGAAGGCGAGCGGGGCCGCCCGGACCGCGTGGACCTTGTCACCGTGGCCACGCCCAATTCAACCCATTACGAAATCTCCAAGGCCTTTCTGGCGGCGGGGTTTCATGTTCTGTGCGAAAAGCCGATGACCGTGACCGAGGCCGAGGCCGAGGATCTGGTGAAAACTGCCCGGGCGGCGGGGCGGATCTGTGCGGTGAACTATGGCTATACCGGCTATGCTTTGGTGCGCCACATGCGGGCCATGGTGGCGCGGGGCGATATCGGCAAGGTCCGCCTTGTCGTGGCTGAATTCGCCCATGGCCATCACGCCGATGCGGCGGGGGCCGAAAACCCCCGCGTCCGCTGGCGCTATGACCCCGCCCAGGCGGGTGTTTCGGCCCAATTTGCCGATTGCGGCATCCATGCCATGCACATGGCCAGTTTCGTGACGGGCCAGGAAGTGGCGAAACTCTCCGCCGATTTCGCCTCGTGCCTGCCTTCCCGCGTGCTGGAAGATGACGCCATGGTGAATTTCCGCATGTCAGGCGGGACGGTGGGGCGGCTTTGGACCTCGTCGGTCGCCATTGGCCGCCAGCACGGGCTGACCATTCAGGTCTTTGGCGAAACCGGCGGGCTGCGCTGGGCGCAGGAACAACCGAACCAGCTGTTCTACATGCCGCTTGGCCAACGCCTGCAGATCATCGAACGCGGCGAAGGCAACCTGTCGCCCGAGGCGGACCGCGCCTCCCGCGTCACCGTGGGCCATGCCGAGGGCATGCCGCTGGCCTTTGGCAATATCTACCGCGATCTGGCCGAAGGCATCGCCGCCGCCCGCGACAACCGGGCACCCGACCCGGCCATCGCGCTTTATCCCCAGGCCGAGGACGGGTTGCGCTCGATCGCGGCCATCCATGCGGCTGTGGCATCGGCCAAAGGGCAGAGCGCATGGGTCGATGCCCGACCCAGGATGTTCCGCTGATCCGCCTTCATCTTGGCGCAAATAGGCCGGCGGGGCCTGTTGCCCAAGGGGCAACGGGCATGGGTGGCTGGCCCCCCATGCCCTGATTACAGGGGCCGCAGCGTCGCCCGTTCAACCAGATGGCAGGGAAAAAGCCACGCCTCGGGCAGGCGTTCGGGTTCGGCCAGACAGGCGCGCATCAACGCGATAGCCCCCGCGACGATGGCATCAAAGGGCTGGTGGATCGTGGTCAGCGCGATGTTCGACCAACCGGCCATATCCATGTCATTCAACCCGATCAGGCCCAGATCGTCCGGCACGGAACACCCGGCCTCGTGCGCCGCAGCCATGGCCCCGATGGCCAGCACATCATCGCCGCAGAAATAGGCCTGGGCCGGGCCCGCCGCCAAAAGGCGCGCCATTTCGGCCCGACCGGCGTCGAAACTGTAAAATCCGGCAAAGCTGACCCCGGCCTCGACCCCAGTCCGCGCCGCCTCGGCCAGAAAGCCGCGCATCCGCCCCTGCGTGGTGGTCGCACCTTCCGGTCCGCCCATGAAGCCGATCCGTCGGTAGCCCCGTGCGACCAGCGCCGCGGCAGCCATTTGCCCGGCATGGACATTGTCGATCCCGACGACGGCGACCTGCGGCTCTTGGCTGGCCGGGCCAAAGGCATGGACCACGGGCACCCCCGCCTGCCGGAAGGCCAGGGCAAAACCGTCCGGCACATGCGACGATGCCACAATCACCCCATCGACCGAATACTGCCTGAGCAGCCCCAGCGAGCGCGCGGGATCTGTCTCGTCCGACAGGTTGACCAGCAGCGGCCGCAGACCGGCCTCTTGCAGACCACGGGTGAAAAGATCGAAGATCTGCAGAAAGACAGGATTGCGGAAGTTGTTGGAAATCAGGCCGATAAGCTGCGTTCTTCGCGTGGTCAGGCTGCGCGCCAGCATGTTGGGGCTATAGCCCAGCTCGGCCGCCGCCGCCTCGACCAGGGCGCGGGTGCGGGCTGAAACCGAGGCGCCGGGCGTGAATGTCCGCGACACGGCCGCCCGCGACACGCCTGCGGCCAAAGCCACCTCTTTCAACGTCACTGCCACGGCGTCACCTCCGGCCCCCACCATAGCCAAGCCGCCGCGGCAATCCAGCCCCGTGACAAACCGGGGCCGCCCGTGCCAAGGTGCCGTGGCATATCGGACGGACCAAAGATGCCCAATTCCAGCCTTGTCCAGCAACTTCTGACCCGCATCGACCTTGGCCAGCTCAATCCAGGCGATGTGATCGACGAGGGTGAACTGGTGACGACCTTTGGCGTCTCGCGCACCCCGGTGCGTGAAGCGATCCTGCACCTTGAGGCCGTGGGCCTGATCCGTCGCCTGCCGCGAAAGGGCGCCACGATCTTTCGCCCGACGCTGGAAGAGTTTCTGGCCATCCTCGAGGTCCATGCCAAGCTCGAGGGTCAAGCCGCGGGCCTTGCCGCGCGCCGCCTGTCCCGGCAGGGCGCGCTGGCGCTGGAGGCCACAGTTGCCGCCTGCGAGGCCCATGCCGCCCGCAAAGGTGACAAGGATCCCGACCTTTACTATCAATGCAACCTGCGCTTTCACGAAGCGGTGGCCCTGGGCTCGGGCAATGACATTCTGGTCGATTTCATCAAGACCAATGCCCGCAAGCTTTTGGCCTATTACCGGGCGCGCTACCGCTTTGCCGGGTCGATAGACGAATCCGCCCGCGAACATCGCGCCATCTCGCGGCTGATCCTGGACCGCGACAGTCCGGGGGCCGAGGCGATGATGCAAAAGCATGTCCAGTTCGATCAGGTCACCGCGATGGACCTTTTGGCGGCGCTTTCCTGATCGGGCCGGACCGCGTCAGCCTTCGAAGAACCGGATGATGGTGCCGACGAATTTTGCGGTGTCGGCGGGTCGGGACAGCGAGGCGCGCGCCCGCGCGGCCACCTCCGCGCCCATGTCCGGGGCAAATTCCGCGACCAGATCCGCCACAAAACCCGCGGTCATCTCGGGGTGATATTGTGTGGCGTAGACCGTGGTCCCTATTCGGTAGAACCCCACCCGGCAGTCACCATTGCCGCCCATGACCTCGGCCCCTTGGGGCAGGCGCAGGACCTGTTCGCTATGCGCCCCAGCCAGCCGCAAGGGGCCGGCTGGGGCCCAGGGCGCCGGGTGGTCTATTCGCGTGTCCGTCACCCCCAGAACCCAACCGCCCGGATTGTCGTCGACCTGCCCCCCCAAGGCCCGCGCGATGGCCTGATGACCAAAACAGGCGCCGAACAGCTTTTGCCCGCGTCCGGCAATGTCGCGGATCATCGGGTCAAGGGCCGCAATCCATGGTTCGTGCCCATTGACTGATGCCGGGCTGCCGCCAATGATCACGCCGTCATAACTGGGCAGATCTTGCGGAATTTCCCCCTCGGTCAGATCAAAAGCCGTCACCTGCCAGCCCGGTCGCGCGCCCTGGATCATCGCGGCGAACTTCGCACCGTCGCGCGGATGCCGGGCGGCGAAGGCCGATCTGTCGGTATTGGTCACCAGAACCGCGATATGCATGAAGTTTGGCCTTTACATATTTATGGGATACATCATTATACAAAGTGCGGATGGGAGCAAGGGGGACGCGGTGACAATCTGGACGCCTGATGACGACGGGTTTGCCGATCTGGCCAGCCATGACACATTTGCTGCCGGGGCGCCGCACAACACCTTTGCCCGCCTGCGCCGCGACGATCCGATGCATTGGACGGACTGGTCCGGTGGCCAGGGCTTCTGGTCGGTTACCCGCCACGCCGATATTCTGAAACTGAACGGCCAGCCTGACCTCTTGTCCTCGGCCCGCGGCATCCGGATGGAGGATCAAAGCTATGAGGAATACCTCGCCCGCCGCACGTTTCAGGAAACCGATGCGCCAGACCACATGCAGACCCGTGTCAAGGTCGCCCGCGCCTTCTCCAAAGGGGTGATGGCCGAATACGAGCAACAGATCCGCGACCTCTGCGTCGAGATACTGGATCAGGCGCTGGAAAAGGGCACGTTCGACGCCACCAAGGAAATCGCCCGCCAATTGCCCATGCGGATGCTGGGCCGGATCGTCGGTTTGCCGGAACAGGACCTGCCCTGGCTGGTCGAAAAGGGCGATGCCCTGATCGCCAATACCGATCCCGATTTCACCACTCATGTGCTGGACAGGCTGACGACGGACGAGTTTCGCATGATGCCATTCAATTCACCCGCCGGGGCCGAGCTTTACGTCTATGCCAAGGATCTGATGGCGCGCAAGAATGCGGCTGGCGACACGTCGGGTGTGCTGCACCTGATCACCGCCCCCGGCCCTGACGGCACGACGATGCCCGACCACGAGTTTCGCAATTTCTTTTGCCTGATCGTGGCCGCGGGCAATGACACGACCCGCTATTCCATCGCCGCGGGCCTGCATGCCTTGTGCCACCAGCCTGAACTTCTGGGCCAGATCCAGTCGGGTGCCGTCGATGACACGATGGCGGACGAGATCATCCGCTGGGCCACCCCGGCGATTTATTTCCGCCGCACCGCCACCCGCGATTTCGACATGCATGGCAGATCGGTCAAACAGGGCGACAAGGTGCTGTACTGGTTCCTGTCCGGCAACCGCGACGCGGCGGCCTTTGATGACCCGTTCCGCGTCAACCTCGCCCGCACCCCGAACAAACACCTCGCCTTCGGTCAGGGGGGGCCGCATCTGTGCCTTGGCATGTGGCTCGCCCGGCTTGAGGTTCGCGTCCTTTTCCAGGAACTGGCCAAGCGCATCCGCAAGATCGAGCCTGCGGGGCCGCACAAATTCCTGCGTTCCAATTTCGTCGGCGGGATCAAATCGCTTCCCGTCACCGTGAACATGGCTTGACGCAACGCCGCAAACCCTGACCCTGACCCTTGCACCTTGAGAAATACTCCACAGGGGGTCCGGGGGATGTGAGATCCCCCGGCCCTGGCCGGAAAACCAGGAGATCCGAATGACCGACCGCCTGCGCGCCATGTTCTGCGACCACCTCAGCATCATGCGGGGCAAATATCTGCCGGCCTCCAAGATGAAGGACGATGAAAGCCGTTTTGCGCGCCCGACCTTTTCCGTCCATTACGACAAGGACCTGCTGATCGAGGCCCCGGGCACCATGTGTCTGGAAGGCATTCCCGACATGGCGCTGCGCTGGAAGGCTGAAGAGATCCGTCCCGGCTGGGAGCCTGCAACCCAGGTCGTGCTGGGCGATCTTTATGGGGCCGACGGCTCGGCGGTGCCGATGTGTCCGCGCGGTGCCCTGAAACGCGCCGTGGCAGGTTGGCAGAAGCACGGGCTGACCCCCAAGGTCGGCATCGAGCTTGAAGCCTATGCCTTTGTGCGCCGCGATGACGGCACGATCGCCCCCTATGACACGCCCGGCGGCGTGGTTTACGGGACCGGGAATTTCACCGACCCGCGCCGCTTTACCGATGCGATCTGGAACAAGGCGCTGCAGATCGGCCTGCCCTTGGATCTGATCACCGCCGAATATGACAGCCCGCAGTTCGAGTTTACCCTGACCTTCGACACGGCTGTGGCCCATGTCGACACAGTGGTCCTGTTTCGGCAAATGGCGCGCGAAATAGCCTTTGACCACGGCATAATCCTGACCTTCCTGCCCAAGCCGCATCTGAACAAGGGCGGCTCGGGGATGCATGTCAATTTCTCGCTGACCGACAACAATGGCCAGAACGCCGTGGCCCAAGGCCCCGTGGGCGATCCGGATGATCTGAGCCCGATTGCCCATGGCTGCATCGCAGGCTGGATGCGGCATCACAAAGCCATGGCCGGGCTGATCGCGCCCAATGCCTTGTCCTATGCCCGCCTGCAACCGGCGAGCCTGTCGGGATACTGGTGCAACTGGGGCGGCGACAACCGCAATGTCACGGTGCGGGTCAGTGCCGAGGGCGGCAAGAAGGCGCGGCTGGAACACCGCATGGCCGACGCCGCCGCCAACCCCTATACCGCCGTGGCCACCGTGCTTCAGGCGGCTTTGCTGGGCTATGAGGGCAAATATCCCCTGCAACCCCGCGAAACCGGCGATGGCTTTACCGGCAATGACGCCGACCATGGCGTCGCCGCCAGCCTGACCGAGGCGCTGAATGATCTTGAGGCGGACACGGTCCTGACCCAGGCCGTGGGCGCGGGCCTGGTGGAAAACCACATCTACATGAAACGCGCCGAAGTCACCAAAACCGCAAGTCTTGAAGCCGAGGCTCTGCGCGATTGGTATCTCTGGTACATCTGAGGTTTGCGCAATGAAAGCCACATGGATTCAAGACGATGGCAGCAGCACGGTGCTGGACGTGAAAGCGGGCATCAGCCTGATGGAGGCCGCAACGGCCAAAGGTGTGCCCCTGATCATCGGCGAATGCGGCGGGTCGATGTCCTGCGCCACCTGCCATGTCGTGGTGGATGCGGCCTGGGCCGAACGGGCCGGCAAGCCCAGCGGTTTTGAGGAACAGATGCTGGACACCACCGAGGCCGACCGCCAGCCCACCTCGCGGCTGTCCTGCCAGATCACCATGCGTGCCGATCTGGACGGCATCGTGGTGCATGTGCCCAAACCCTGAAGCGGCCACGATCCGGCCTGCCCGAACCCGGCTATTCTGGACCCGGCTATTCTGGACCCGGCGGGCCGGTTCAGACAAAATGTGGTAGGCCCGGAGGGATTTGAACCCCCAACCAAGGCGTTATGAGCGCCCTGCTCTAACCATTGAGCTACAGGCCCACCGTAGGCGTTGCCTACCATATTCGCACTTGCGGTCAAGAAGCGCCTTTCAGGTCGGCCCAACCGTTGCAGCAGGCTTTTGGATCGTCTATGGGGGCGGGACATGAACGGGGGCGCGGCGATGGCACAAGGACACAACGGTCTGACCTATGCGGATGCGGGCGTCGATATCGATGCGGGCAATCTTCTGGTCGAAAGGATCAAGCCTGCGGCCAAGGCCACATCACGCCCCGGTGTCATGGGCGGGCTTGGCGGGTTTGGCGCACTGTTCGACCTCAAGGCTGCCGGTTACACGGACCCGGTTCTGGTGGCGGCGACGGACGGTGTGGGCACCAAGCTGCGCATTGCCATCGACACCGGCCACGTCGACACGATCGGTGTGGATCTGGTGGCGATGTGCGTCAACGATCTGGTCTGCCAAGGGGCGGAGCCGTTGTTTTTTCTGGACTATTTCGCAACCGGCAAGCTTGAGGTTGCGCAGGCGACCCGCATCATCAACGGCATTGCGGCAGGCTGTGCGGCCTCGGGTTGTGCCCTGATCGGGGGCGAGACGGCGGAAATGCCGGGCATGTATCACGGGGGCGATTTCGACCTTGCGGGCTTTGCCGTGGGTGCCATGGAGCGGGGCGGGGCGCTGCCATCCGGCGTGGTTGCGGGCGATATCCTGCTGGGCCTGGCGTCAAATGGCGTCCATTCGAACGGCTATTCCTTTGTGCGCAAGGTGGTGGACATGTCCGGCCTGGGCTGGGACGCGCCCTCGCCCTTTTCGGACGGCACCTTGGGGGCGGCGCTGCTGGCCCCGACACGGCTTTATGTGAAACAGGTCCTGGCCGCCGTCCGGGCCGGGGGGGTCCATGCCTTGGCCCATATCACGGGTGGCGGGCTGACCGAAAACCCGCCAAGGGTGCTGCCCGCCCCGACTGAAAACGGCGGGCTGGCCTGCGAGATCGATCTGGGCGCCTGGGACCTGCCGCCGGTGTTTCGCTGGCTGGCCCGCACCGCCAACATGTCGATGCCCGAGCTTTTGAAAACCTTCAACTGCGGCATCGGCATGATCGCCGTCGTGGCGGCATCCGAGGCCGAGGCGCTGTCAGCACTTTTGC
>JAYSWK010000519.1:0-8019 GCA_043718085.1 Rhodobacterales bacterium | reverse complement strand
GTCCTCCGGCATCGTCTTCGCCGGGAATTTCGGTCTTGGCACATCCTCGCTGGAAAACCATGGCTATATCCACGGGGGGACCAATGCGGTCTTTTCCGCGGGCTTCGAGGCCCTGTGGGTGACGAATTTCGGCGTGATCAGCGGCGGGTTTGCCGCGTTCGCCGGTTCGGACTTCGGTGACACGCTGCGCAATGCCGGGACGCTGCTGGGCGATGTCAACCTCTTGGGCGGGGCGGATACCTATGACGGCCGCGGGGGAGCGGTCGCTGGCACGATCCATGGCGGCGACGGCGACGATACATTCCGCGTGGGCGCGGGGATCGAGGTGATCGACGGCGGCGATGGCATCGACACGCTGGATTTCCGTCAGGGCGGGGCAATCGCGGTCGCGCTGGACGGCAGCGCCGCCAATAGCCGAACCGCGACGGATGACGACTACAGCGCGATCGAAAACGTCCTCGGGTCGCGCTTTGGCAATGATGTCATCGTCGGCGACGCCGGGACCAATGGGCTGAGCGGTCTGGGTGGCCAAGACACGATGAAGGGCGGTTCCGGCAGCGACAGGCTGATCGGCGGGTCGGGGGCGGACAGGCTGACAGGTGGTCTTGGCGACGACCGGTTCATCTTCAACGCCAGGACCGAAGGCGGCGACCGGGTGACCGATTTTCACAATCTGCCGGGCGATGACGACGCATTCGTCATTCTGGCGGCCGGATTTGGTGGAGGACTGGCTGCGGGTGCTTTGGCCCCGTCGCAATTCAGGATCCGTGCCGACAATCTGGCGCAGGATGCCAATGACCGGTTCATCTTTGACACCACGGATCACACATTGTGGTTCGATGGGAACGGGAACGCGACCGGCGGTCTGACCTTGCTTGCGACATTGAATGCGGGGGTAACGCTTGGCGCTGCGGATATTCTGCTGGCCTGACGTGCAGGGCGGGGGAAACCCGGCCTATCCGTTGTCGCGCAGCACGGACCCGGCCAGGTAAAGCGAGCCGCAGATCAGAACGCGCGCTTCGGGGTTTTTGCTGGCGATCTGCGCCAGAGCCTCGGCGACCGATGGGGCCGTTGTGGCCTTGATCCCGGTGGCAAGGGCGGCGTCGCGGGTCACCTCGGCGGGCAGGGTGTTCGCCTCGCCGGGGATCGAGACGGCGGTCAGGCTGGTGATCTGGGGGGCGAGCGGGGTCATATAGCCCCGGACGTCCTTGGTATTGAGCATGCCGCAGATCAGATGGGTCGGGCGTTTGGGCATCCGGGCCAGGGTGGCCGCGACAGCGGCGCCACCCGCGGGGTTGTGGCCACCGTCAAGCCAAAGCTCGACCTTGGGGGCCGAGGCGGCAAGCGGGCCCTGACGCAGGCGCTGCATCCGGGCGGGCCATTCGGCCTTTGTGACGGCGGCCTCGCAGGCGGCGGCGTCAAAGCCCAGATGGCGCAGGGCGGCGAGGGCGGCCCCGGCGTTCTGGATCTGGTGGGGGCCGGGCAGGTTGGGCAGGGGCAGATCCAAAAGGCCGCCCTCATCTTGAAATACCAGCCGGCCCGCCTCTTCGGCCACATGCCAGTGCTGGCCAAAGGCAAGCATCGGGGCACCCATGCGGGCGGCTTGGGCGGAGATGACGGCAAGGCCGGTATCCTCTTGCGGACCCACGACCACGGGCACGCCGCGTTTGATGATCCCGGCCTTTTCAAAGGCAATCTCGGGCAGGGTTTCGCCCAGATATTGCTGATGGTCGATTGATACCGGGGTGATCACCGACAGGCGGGGGGTCATGACATTGGTGGCATCGACCCGCCCGCCAAGACCAACCTCGAGCAAGGTCCAGTCGGCGGGGGTGCGCGAGAAGGCAAGAAAGGCGGCGCAGGTGGTGATTTCGAAGAATGTGATCTGATCGGGGCCATTGGCGCGGACGCATTCATCCAGCAGCGCCGTCAGGTCTGGTTCGGAGATCAGCTGACCGGCCAGCCTGATGCGTTCATGAAAGCGGGCAAGATGGGGCGAAGTATAGGCATGGACCCTGGCACCTGCCGCTTCAAACCCGGCGCGCATCATGGCCTGGGTTGACCCCTTGCCATTGGTGCCTGCGACATGGATCACCGGGGGGACACGACGCTCGGGGTTGCCAAGCCGGGCCAGAAGATGATGCATCCGGTCAAGGGTCAGGTCCATGACCTTGGGATGCAGCTTTGTCATCCGCTCTAGAATAACGTCGGAACCGCTCATTTTGCGGCAATAGGGGCGGGCAGGTCGCCGCGAACGGCGGGGGGTTGACCGGTCAGCATGCGCAAGATGGTCGTCAATTCGTCCCGCAGGTCCTTGCGATGGGTCACGCGGTCCAGCATGCCGTGATCCAAGAGATATTCGGCGCGCTGGAACCCTTCGGGCAGCTTTTCGCGGATCGTCTGTTCGATGACGCGGGGTCCGGCAAAGCAGATCAGCGCATTGGGTTCGGCAATCTGCACATCGCCCAGCATGGCATAGCTGGCCGTGACGCCACCGGTCGTGGGATGGGTCAGCACCACGATATAGGGCAAGCGTGCCTCTTTCACCATTTGCACGGCTACCGTGGTGCGGGGCATCTGCATCAGGGACAGGATCCCCTCTTGCATTCGCGCGCCACCGGCGGCGGAAAAGACCACCATGGGGCGTTTGTGTTTCACGGCCGTCTGGGCGGCGGCGATCATGGCGTTTCCGACATACATGCCCATGGACCCGGCCATGAAGCTGAAATCCTGGGCGACGGCCACGATGGGGGTGCGGTTGATCTCGCCCTCGGCCACCAGCATGGCCTCTTTCTCGCCCGAGGCCTTTTGCGCGGCTTTCAGGCGGTCGGGGTATTTCTTTTGATCGCGAAAGTGCAACGGGTCCACGACCGCGTCAGGCACCTTGACCTCGGTGAAGATGCCGCCGTCGAACAGATGGCCGAACCGTTCGCGCGGGGTGATCGCCATGTGGTGATCGCACGAGGTGCAGACGTTCAGATTTTCGCTCAGCTCGCGGTGAAACAGCATGGTGCCGCATTCGGTGCATTTGGACCACAGATTGTCCGGCACCTCGCGCCGCGAGAACAGCGAGTTGATCTTGGGGCGGACGTAGTTGGAGATCCAGTTCATGGGCTGGCCTTTCGGTCGCGATGGGTCGAGACCGAGATAGTCCGCAGCGGGGCGAATTGCAATCGGGGTGGCTGCGGGGCGCGGGTCAAAATCCTTCGAAGGATTTTGTCTGTTCGCCGTTCTTGGGCTTGCGTTTCAGGATGGGTTGCTGCCTCCGGCGGGAGTATTTTTGCCAGGGTGAAGGGGCGGGTTGAAACTTTTGCTTCCCGGCCTGCGTATCCTTGACAACAGGGGAGGATGCCATGCCGAGAGGGCCACTGATCTACCGACAAAAGCGTGTGACGCGGATCACGCATTGGGTCTGGGCGATATGTCTGTTTTTCCTTTTGTTCAGCGGATTGCAGATTTTCAATGCTCATCCGATCCTGCATATCGGCAAGGAAGCGGGCTTTGACTATGACAATGCGCTTTTGGCCACCGAGGGTGTGCCCTGGGCGCTGACCATGCCGTCAGGGCGCAGTCTGGCCACCGGGCGGGTCATTCATTTCTTCTTTGCCTGGATCCTGGTTGGCACTTTGTCGGTCTGGCTGATTGCCAGCATCCTGAACGGCCATATCAAGGCGCTGATCCCGACCCTGGCCGATTTGCGCCGCCTGCCGGGCGATGTGGCCGACCATATCCGCCTGCGGTTTCATCACACCCGCGACTACAACGTGCTGCAGAAATTCGCCTATGCGGGTGTTTTGTTCGTGGCCTTGCCGTTGATCATCGCCACCGGACTGACCATGTCGCCGGCCTTCAATGCGGTGGCGCCGTGGCTTCTGGATCTGTTCGGCGGGCGGCAGACCGCGCGCAGCCTGCATTTCGCAATCATGCTGGCGCTGGTTTTGTTCTTTGTCGTTCACATGGTGATGATCCTGGCCGCCGGGCCGCTGAATGAAATCCGCTCGATCATCACAGGATGGTATCGCACAGATGAGGAGGTGCATGATGATCACGCGGCGTAATCTGTTGCTGGGCGCCTCGGCGGCGACGCTGTCGGGATGCACCTTGTTGGACGGGTTGAACGGCAACAGCGGTCTGCGCGCCGCGATGCAGGGGATCGAGGGGCTGACCATGGCGGCGCAGCGCCTGCTTTTGGGCGACCGTCTGGCGCCCGAGTTCACCGAGGCCGACATCCGCCAAAGCCAGCATCCGAACGGGTCCACGGCGGTGCAAAGCACCGAATATCTGGCGCTGCAGGCCGCGGGATTTGCCGATTACCGGCTGGAGGTCATGGGGCTGGTCGAAAAGCCGCTGTCGATCCCCTATGCCCAGCTGACCGCCATGCCCGCCCGCACCCAGATCACCCGGCATGACTGTGTCGAGGGGTGGAGCTGCATCGCCAAATGGACGGGTGTGCCCTTGTCGGTGATTCTGGATCAGGCGCGGCCCTTGCTGAACGCGCGCTATGCCGTGTTCCACTGCTTTGACACGATCGAAAAGGGACTGTCGGGCGAGGTTCTGTATTACGAAAGCATCGACATGGTGGATGCACGTCACCCGCAGACCATTCTGGCCTATGCGATGAACGACAAGGCCCTGCCGATGGCCAATGGCGCACCATTGCGGCTGCGGGTCGAGCGGCAGTTGGGCTACAAGATGGCGAAATACGTCAGGCGGATCGAGTTGGTCGACAGTTTCGCCGGTCTGGGCGGCGGACGGGGCAGCTATTGGGCGGACCGCGGGTATGAGTGGTATGCCGGCATCTGAACGGACCCCCGTGCCAAATCGGCTTGCCCTGCGGCACAGGGCTTCGTAACCCTCGGGTTAAGGATTCGCCTGAGGCAAGGAACCCAGATGACATACCCGTGCCAAATCGCCATGCCCCGCGTGGCGCCGTGACCCTGCAGCGTATCCTTGCCCTGGCCGCGGTGCTGGTGCTGACGGGTTGCCTGGCCGTGGTCCCGCTGGCACGGCAGGTCTCGGTGCTGGAGGGCCAGATCCATGTCCGCGCCCCGCAGTTCTATTGCGTCGACACCCAGTCGGCCCGGGGCGGCCATGACATGGCGGTGGTGCTGATCGGGCGCTGCACCGGGGGCGGCCATGTCGCGGCGGCGCTGGTGACGGTGACGATCGGGCGGTCGGCCTCGGCGGGTGTAATGGCGGCGGGGGTTGAAGCCTTGCGCGCCTTCATGTCGTCGCCCGCCGGACGGCGCGCCTTGGCCCGCAGCGGCAAGGCCGAGGATGTCGAGGTGCTGGAATCCGGTGTGGTGAAGGGGCGGCTTTTGCTGCATCTGAACGACCGTGAGGCCGGGGAATATTGGCGCGCCGTTCTGGGGATAAAGGGCCGGCTGGTCACAATCTCGGCTTCTGGGGCCGAGGGTGCGCCGCTGAGCCCGAAGGCGGGGCGCAAACTGGTGGATCAGACCATCGAGGCATTGATCAAGGCCAATCCCGCCGAATAGGGTCCCCTGTCACTGCGGCATGGCTGACACGGGCCGCAAATTGCTGCAGCGGGCGGGACATTGGGGTGGTGTCATTAACAATTTGGCGCGATAAACGGAATCGTTTCCAAAAGGGTGACAATGCCCCGGTGGAACCCAGGTGTGACAGGTACGGCAGAATGGCGGGGCGACTTTCCGGTTTGATCGAGATGATCCTGCACCGCCGTTCCTTGCATCGGTGGATGCGGGCGGGCGAACATGTGGACCGCGTCGATCTGTCCACCCTGCGCCGCTGGCGCAGTCGCGCACGGGCGCTGCGCCGCAATCTGGATGTGGTGATCCACGAGGCCGACCATCGGCTGGCCCTGCCGGTCATCGGGTCCAATGTGATGCGCAAACCCATGGGCACGGATTGGTGGTGGCGGCCCATGTTGTGGAAGGGCCCGATGCCGCAACCCGGCATGGCATCGGTTCCCGGCAAGGCCGAAATCTGCGACGGCACCACGATCTTTCACGATTGCCGGCGCACCGAACTGACCGTGCGCCAGATCCGCAATACCCGCGAAGTGGACATAGCACCCTTTGGCTTTCGCATGGATGTGTTCCGCTTTGACGGCTCTTTCCTGTCGCTGGTGCTGGATCTGCCGGACGAGGCGGCGCGCGGGCTGAAGTTGAAACACCTGATCCGGATGGATGTCATCGTCGAGATGGAAAAACCGCTGGAAATCTTTGCGCGGCTGAACATCAAGCACGGGCCGAACGTTGAACAGATCGTGCGCGAACTGCCGGTGCAGGACAAAGAGGTGATGGTCGAGTTCGACCTGGCCTATTCCAAGATCAATGAAAAGCGGGTGGAAAAGCTGTGGATGGACCTGATCTTCGAAGGGCCCGAGATGAACCAGGTCATTCTGCGCGACGTCACCTTTTCGCGCCGCCCGCGTGCGGAACTGTGAGGATAGAATGAGCCTGATCCAACTGACCAAGACCCGCATCCGCGCCGGCGTCTGGGAAGGGGTGCTGAGTGGCAGCCCCGAGATGCCGGTGCTGGAGGTGATCCTGTTGGAACAGCGGCTGGACGGGGTCACGGTCGCCGCCGTGCCCGACCGGCCCGGCGACTGGGCCGTCCGCGTGCCGGTGCCCGCCGAGGCGCTGAACGAGGGCGTGCAGACCTTTGTCATCCGCGACAAGGCCAGCGGTGACAAGCTGGCCCATTTCACCGTGATCACCGGCGTCGCCATGGAGGACGACCTGCGCGCCGAGGTCGACCTGTTGCGCGCCGAACTGGACATGCTGAAACGGGCGTTTAGGCGGCATTGCGTGGAGACGGTGGGTTAGGGCTGGTCGATGTCGGGGAAAACCTCCACCACTTCGCCGCCGGTATCCGTCTTGCGCCAGCGGACGCCGAAGACCCAATCGACGCGGCCATCGTAGGACTGGCTGACGCGAATGAAACGGTCATTGCCGTCGGCCAAGATCAAGTCCAGGCCCACTCTATAGTCGGAAAGGTCGCTTCCCTCTGGCCAAAAGGCGCCGCACATCTCGTCACCCCCGCACTTCGCCAAATAGCCAGGAAAGACCAATAAGGTCTTGCCCCAGTCCTCGCTGCGTTCGGACAGCATGTTCAGATGGTCCATGATGCCGCGCGCGATTTCGGGCGTCAGGTGATCGGACGGAAGGGTTGCACCAACAGGTCTGTCCGGATAAAGACTTGACAGCGCCCAGCACGCGACCTTCACACCAAAAATCACGTTGTGCGTGTTGCGCGTGCTGTCATAGCCTGGTTCACTGCCATAGGGAATGGAAAGCAGGTCGCGGCATGTGACAGCACCCTTTACATAGGCTTGTACGGCTATGCTCTCGCGCTCGATCGCTCCACCTACGGTGCCAAAGCCCCGTAAAGGCGCCCCACCAATGTCTCGAAATCTTTCCGCCAGTCTGACAGGTTCCGCCTGGACCTGATGGGCGAAGAACAAAGCAACGACGCATAGTGCCGACGGGCTAAGGCTCATTGGCCGCCTCCATGAAAAGGTCGTAGACATAGTCATTTCTCTCCTGTCCGACGCCAGACCTCTCAGATTCATCAGCAGCAGTCGTCCATTCGCCTGCTCGAGCAGCACCCTGAAGTTTGGGAAATTTATCTTTGAACCCGCTCAATCCCAAATTGTAGACCATATCCCAAATGGCAACTTGAGCGGATACGGGAAAGTTACCAAACCCCGGAAATATCTTCAGAAGCCCATCGAAGTTTTTCCGAACATGTTCTCGAACCAGCCTTTCGATTGTCCCTTGGCTCAACACCAATTCGGTGAACTGCTCATAGTATCCGGCGGAGTGCCCTTCTGAATTCACCATTGCATCAAGAATGTCATACTCAGCACGGATGTCATCCGCGGCTGCAGGATTTCTTGTGGCCCGGAATACAAAGGGCAACGCTATAGCTTCTGAGCTATGACCGAAAGTTGGTGACGGCCTGATCAGGCGGCTTTGATTTCGTGCTTGATCCCGTCGCGGAATTCAACCCCCTGGATGATTTCGGGCAGGC
>JAYSWK010000518.1:0-3207 GCA_043718085.1 Rhodobacterales bacterium | reverse complement strand
GGCCACGAGGCTGGGTCTGGCCATCGCAGCCGTGGGGGCGGGGGGCGTTCTTGGCGCGGTCAGCCTGGGCCGTGGCCCCGCCCCGCGCCGCCCCTTCTCGTGGATTGCCACAAGGGCCGCCCTTTCGGCCGTCATGATCGCTTTCGTCCCGGCGGCAGCCCTTTTGCGCCTTGCCCCGCCGATCGCCTTGATCGCGGCGGTCTTTGCCGGTCTGGGCTTTTTTCGACGGCCCTGACCCTGATCCCGACCCGCACCCTCTTGCAAATCCATGTCGCACCCGCCCGCACGGGTCGCGCGACCGCCTTGTCCAAGACCGCAAACGCCCTGGCCATCCTTATGGCCCCGTTTCTGGGGGCCGTATTGGCCCAGGCCCATGGAACAGGAGCGGCCTTCGACACAGGCGCGCTGATCCTGTCCTGCCTTTGCCTGGCCGCCCTGCGCCGCCCACCATCCGCCCCCGGAACTTGCGCCAAAGTCCGGGCAGCCTTCAGCACCCGACCCGCCGCACCAAACCGCCCGGCTCCAGCGCATAGTACCCATCCTGTGGCGTGCTGCCCGACAGCATTTCGGCTATGCATGCCCGGCATGCAGCCCCCGGATCACCCGGCTGACCACCCCATGGGCCACGATCACCTTTTGCTGCGCTGGGTCCGCCGCAACCGCGCCCATCACCGCCTCCAGCCGCGCCGCGAAATCGGCAAAACGCTCGCCTCCCGGCCCGTGAAAGAACCACGCACCCGGCAATAACCCATCCCGCGCGCCGGGATGTTCCGCCTCGATCTCGACATCGTCCATCCCGTCCCAGGCCCCCATGCCGACCTCCATCAAGCGGTCGTCCCGGATGACGGCAAGCGGACCGACTTCCGCCAGGATCAGCGCAAGGGTCTCCTGGGCGCGCCCCAACGGGCTGACCCAGACCCGGGCCTTCCGCCCGACCAGGGGTTTCAACGCCCGCCCCATGGCCAGCGCCTGGGCCCGGCCAAGCGCCGTGAGCGGGCTGTCGGCCTGCCCCTGATAGCGCCCCGCCGCGTTGAACAGGGTCTGGCCGTGGCGCAAGAGATAGATCACCGCGCTGCCTTGTAGGATGGGCAATTGGCTGACAAATTTGCTGGGCGAATTTGTCGGCTTGCCCATCTTCCGCCCGCAGGTTTCGCCCCGGCGGCATGGAAAATGGCTAACACCCGGTTACCAAAAAAATCTAATATATTGATATTACATGATTATATGCGATGTCTTTCGGAAAGACATCTCAACCGCCGCCGTCCGTCGCAGGTGCCGCCCCCTCGGCTGGCACCGCAGGATCAGCGGGGGTCGCAGGTGCCACGGGGGCGGTCAGAATGCCGTTCTGCCACGCGCCCTCGGCCACCTCACCCGCCTTGTAGATCAGTTTGCCCTGGCCCTCGCGCTTGCCCGCGACAAAGCTGCCCTCATAGGTATCGCCACCCGGATAGACGGCGCGGCCCTGTCCCTCGATGACACCCGCCTTCCAGTCGCCCTCATAGACAAACCCGTCCGCCAAGGTCAGCTTGCCTTTGCCTTCGCGCAGACCGGCCTTGAACTGCCCTTCATAGATCGCGCCATCCTTGTAAACGGCCCGCCCCAGACCCTCGCGCTGCCCGGCCTTCCACTGGCCCTGATAGACGTAGCCATCCGGATAGGTCATCCTGCCGATGCCCTCGGGCTTGGCCGCCACGAAATCACCTTCATAGATCAGACCGCTGGCATAGCTGGCACGGCCCTTGCCGCCAATTGCGCCGGCTTTCCACTGGCCCTCGTAAACGGATCTGTCGGCATAGGTAATGCTGCCCTGACCATCCGGCTGGTTGGCCTTGAAGGCACCATCATAGACCGCACCATCGCCATAGGTCATGCGGCCCTGCCCCTCCATCTGCCCGGCCACCCAGTCGCCGTCATAGATCGTGCCATCCTTGGCCGTGAAACGCCCCTTGCCCTGCCGCTTGTCGCCCGCGAAGGCACCCTCATAGGCATCGCCATTGCCATAGCTCACCTTGCCCTGACCCTGGCGCTGCCCATCCGTGAAGCTGCCCTCATAGACATCGCCATTGGCCTGGGTCAGCTTGCCCTGACCGTTGATCTGGCCGTCCGTCCAGTCGCCATCATAAGTCAGCCCGTCTGGCATGGTCAGTCGGCCCTTGCCGACGCGCTTGCCGGCCACCAACGCGCCCTCGAAGACCGTTCCATCGGCATAGGTGATGCGACCCTTGCCCTCCTTGACGCCGTCCACCCAGTCGCCATCATATCTTGTCCCGCCGGGCTCGGTCATCGCCCCCTTGCCCTGATGCTTGCCCGCCAGGAAGGCGCCCTTGTAAACCGCGCCATTGGCATAGGTGGCCACGCCTTGCCCCGTCATCGCCCCGTCCTGCCAGTCCCCCTCATAGGTGCCGCCATCGGGAAAGGTGATCTTGCCATGACCCTCGGGCTTGCCCTTGTCGAACATGCCTTCATAGACCGAGCCATTGGGGTAATGCGCCCTGCCGTTCCCCTTGATCTCGCCGCCCACCCATGCGCCGGTGTAGCTATAGCCATTGGGCAGGGTATAGGTGCCAATGCCGTCCTGTCGGCCGTCCTTGAACGTCCCCTCATAGACCGAGCCGTCGTCATACTGCTTGGTCACGACATCCTGCGCCGCCCCCGGCCCGGCCAGCGCCGCAATGGCCAAAGCAAAGGCCAATATCCCGATCCGTCCCACCAGCTGCATCCCACCCGTCCTTCGATCTTTGCCCCAAACCTATCCGCCGCCCCACCGCCTGACAAGCGCATCCCGGTTCCGACCGGACGGCTCAGGCTTTCCCTTGCCGTCCGGGCCGGATAGAACGGCCGCAGATATCGGAGTGCCTGGATGACCGCCACGTTTCGCCTGACCCTCGCCCAGTTGAACCCGACCCTGGGAGCCATCGCGTCGAATGCCGCCTTGGCCCTGCGCGCCTGGGAAGAGGGCCGCGCGGCCGGCGCCCAAATGGTGGCCCTGACCGAGATGTTCATTACCGGCTACCAGACCCAGGATCTGATCCTGAAACCCACCTTCGTGGCCCATGCCATGCAGGCGATCCAGGATCTTGCCCGCGCCACCGCCGATGGCCCCGCGCTTGGGATCGGCGGCCCCAACCTGCAGGACGGCCCTCTGTACAATGCCTATTACATCCTGCACGGCGGCAAGATCGCCGCCGTGATCCGCAAGCACGAACT
>JAYSWK010000517.1:0-8041 GCA_043718085.1 Rhodobacterales bacterium | reverse complement strand
CGGTCACGGGTTCAATTCGGCATTGGCGAACCCGCATCTCGGCTGTACGCAGAAATCTCAAGCCATCTCGCCCCGTTCGCGCAGCATGGCAAAGATGGCGTCCCGGTCGTCATGGACCAAGAGCAGGGCCAGATCCCCTGGCTGGACCCGGTCGAGAACCAGGGTTGCGGCCGCTTTGGGGCTGTTTGCAAGCAGAATTTGATCCGCGTTCAGGCCCAAGTCCAGGCAACGCTGTTGCATAAGCCGGGGAAGTTCGCCCAAGGCCCGGCCGCGAAGGTAATGTGGGTTCTCGGCAATGACTGCGGTGTCGGGTGTCAACGCAAACGCTCCGCTTACCAGATCGACAATGTCGCTGTTCGAGCGGTCGCCGGCATGGCTGAGCATTATGAAGCGCCGCTTGGCGGGAAGCTGGGAAAGGGCAGCCGTAATCGCGGCAATGGAGTGGGGGTTATGGGCAAAGTCGATGAAGACCCGTGCGCCGTTGACCGTGAATTCATTGGCGCGACCGGGATTGTCCACTGCATCGCTTTTGAAGCGGGCCAGGACATTGCGGATCGCAGTGTCGGGAAGGCCAAGGGCGCGGGCAGCAAGCGCTGCGGCCAAAGCGTTTTCAATATTGTAGCGGGCCGCCCCGCCCAAGGTCAACGGGACATCTTTGGCTTCGATCAGATGCACAATCTGGCCCTTGTCAAAAAGACATAGCCAGGTGCCGTCATACCAGCCGCAGGTGGCGCCGGATCTTTGGGCCGTGAGGATTTTCGGGTTGCCGGGGGACAAAGAGAACCAGTGCGCTTGCGCCCCAAGCGGAGCCGCAGCGACCACCAGCGGATCATCGGCGTTCAGCACCAGCGCTCCGTCGGGGACCAGGGCCCGGCGAATGCAAAGCTTAACTTCGGCCAGATCCTGGACGCTAAGGATGCCGTATTGGCCCAAATGGTCTGCCGCAACATTGGTGACGACGGCGACCCTTGCATGGCTTACCGGCAATCCCCGTCGCAATATTCCGCCCCGCGCCACCTCCAGAACCCCCAGTTCCAGGCTTTTGTCGGTCAACAAAAGGCGCGCGCCTGCCGGCCCCGAGTAGTCGCCACGATCAAGAACCTGGTCGCCAACTTTGACAAACTCGGTCGATGACAGGCCTGACACCAACCCTGCCGCCTGGCCCATGGCAGCGATCAGCCGGGTTGTCGTGGTCTTGCCATTCGTGCCGGTCACGACGGCCAGGGGAATATCGTGCAGGGCTGGCCAATTGGGCATTGCTGGCAAATCTTCGGCATCTAGCGTGACCGCGCCGGTCCCATGACCCAAGGTGACCGTTTCATCGTCCAGCATGTGGTCGATCCCGCGGGTCTTCGCCTCGGATAGGACTGCGCATAGCCGGGGATTGGCCTCGTGCGCAAGAACGGCGTTGAGCGCCGAGACCATGGCGGAAATCTTAGTGGTGGGCAGTTCCAGAAGATCGCTTGCACAGAAATACCATGCCGCTTCAATCGCATAGGCGGCAGTAAACAAGCGATCCACTGGGGCAGGCATGAACAGGTTAACGCCGCCCCCATGGGTCCGGATCACCAGATGGACCCCGTCCCAACCCATGGCGTGCAAAAGCCGCGTGGCCTGTCGGGACCAAAGTTCCGCCACGCGACTTGGCGCAAAATCGGTCGTGGCGGCTTCGCCGACAGCGCCCGTATCATCGGAATAAAGGTTCGCGCCCAGCAGTCTGCGGCAACTGTCCAGCGCCAAGGCAGGATGCTCTGGCAGCGGAATATCCAACGCCTGTCTCAGCCAGTCCGCGCGGGTCATGCTGCCTCAATCGGCTTCTTCGCCGCCCCCGCGCGCCAAACGAACGCCCCGTTCGTCGCGGATCAGCGTGTCGCCATCGCTGATCAGATCTTCGACGCCATCAGTTACAGCCGGGGTCGGACTATGCGTCGGTGCCGGTTGGGCGGCCTCTGATTTCTTGAAGTAGATGATCTGTTTCCAGCACCGTGCCGTGTCGTCGCCATTGATCACCACAAGATCGCCCTCGCGTGCCATGGTCAGCGCCATGTCCAGTGCCTCGGGTTCCTCGGGTTGGATGGCGATGGCATCGGGGGCCACACCGTTCTTGATGAAACCATCGCGCAGCATCCGAGGGATTTCGTCGCTCCCACGTCCGCGCCGGTTGGCGTCGGCCTTGCAGATGAAGCGGTCGAAATGCGGCGCAAGGATGCGCGTGGCCTCATAGACGTCTTGATCCCGACGGTCACCGGGCACCGAGACCACCAAAATCCGCTTGCCCGGCACGTCCAACCGGTCAACCAGATCCGACATGGCCGAAAAGGCCGCCGGGTTGTGGGCATAGTCCAAAATGACCTTGAAAGGATGCTCGTCAAAGACATTGGTGCGGCCCGGCACCTGGAAGAAGCTGGTGTCGAAGGTGCGCAGACCATGACGGATATTGTCCAGATCGACGCCAAAGCTGAAGGCCATGGCGGCGGCGAACATGGCGTTCTGCACGTTGTAAAGCGCCTTGCCCTCCAGCGTCGCCGGGATCAGATGCGACCACAGCACGGGCAAATGGGTGCCGTTGTTGTAGATCGTGATCATCTCGCCGTTCATGCCCTTTTCAAGGACCACGGCTCGCCCGCCTGAACGGATATGTTCCTTGACCAGCGAATGGTTGGCGTTGACCGTCACATAGCAGATATGCTTGGCGGTCGCGAAATCAGCCATGCGCAGGCAATGGATATCATCGGCATTCAGGACCACCGTATCGGTGGCGGTTTCGACAACCACGCGCTTGACCTTGGCCAGCTCTTCAACGGTATTTATGCCGCCGAGGCCGAGGTGATCCTCGGTGACATTCAGACAGGCCGCCACATCGGACCGGGAATAGCCCAATCCGGCCCGCACGATCCCGCCCCTTGCGGTTTCCATCACGGCAAAGTCGACCGACGGGTCGCGCAGCACCATCTGGGCCGAAGTCGGGCCCGTCATGTCGCCTTTCACCGTGATCTTGCCGTCGATATAGACCCCATCGGTCGAGGTCATGCCCACGATCCGGCCCGATGATTTCATGATATGACCCAGCATGCGGCTGGTCGTGGTCTTGCCATTGGTGCCTGTGATGGCCCCAATTGGAATGCGCGCACCCGAGCCTTGCGGGAATAGCATGTCAATCACCTTGCCCGCCACGTCGCGCGGTTTGCCTTCCGAAGGCGAAACATGCATCCGGAAGCCGGGAGCCGCATTGACCTCGACGATCGCGCCGCCGATTTCCTTGTAGGACCGCGTTATGTCGTCAATCAGGAAATCGACCCCCGCCACGTCCAGCCCGATGGCCTTGATCGCGCGTTCGGCCATGTCCTTGTTGTCGGGATGGACCACATCGGTCATGTCGATGGCCGTGCCACCGGTTGACAGGTTCGCGGTCGAACGCAGGAAAAGCACTTGGGCCTCGGGCAGAACTGATTGCGCGGTCACCCCCGCCTCGGCCATGAGCCGTTCGGCCTGGGCGTCCAGCTCCAGCTTGGTCAGTACCTTTTCGTGGCCGATGCCGCGCCTTGGATCGCTGTTCACAATGTCGATCAGGTCCAGGATCGTATGTTTTCCATCACCCACCACATGGCCCGGAACCCGCTTGGCTACAGCGACCAAGGCCCCATTGACCACCAGCATCCGGTGGTCATAGCCAGTGATGAAGCTTTCCACGATCACGGCAGACGTTTTGCCCTGAGCATAGGCCTCGGCATGGGCAATCTCGACCTGTTCGGCCGTCGTCAAATTAATTGAAACGCCCCGGCCATGGTTGGCATCCAAAGGTTTGACTACGACTGGATAACCGATCCGTTCGGCTGCGCGGACGGCCTCCTTGGCACTGTAGACCAGACGCTGCTGCGGAACCGGCAGGCCCAGATCGTTCAACAACCGGCTGGTTTCCGACTTGTCGCAGGCAATTTCGACCGCGATGCAGCGCGTTTCGCTGGTGATGGTGGCCTGAATGCGCTTTTGGTATTTGCCATGGCCGAATTGCACCAGTGAATAGTCGTTCAGGCGCAGCCAGGGAATGTCACGCTCTTCCGCGGCTTTGACCAGCGATCCGGTGGACGGGCCGAACTCGCGGCGCTGAGCGGACAGCACAAATTCCTTCAGCTCGGCCGCCCAGTCAAAGGCCGGATCAAAGGGATAATCGACCTGCATTTTCAGCGCATCGGGCAGAAGATGCATCAGCAGACGCAGTGCCAGCACACCGGCGTCTAGCCCGACATCGCGCTGGCCGTAGGCATAGACCATATTGTACTGGCCCGGCACACCATTGCTTCGCGTGCGCCCAAAGCTGACATCCGATCCGGCAGCCCCTTGAATTTCCAGCGCCACATGTTCCATCACATGGCCAAGCCACGTTCCGCCATCCTCACGCAAGCGGCGCACGAAGCCCCCCGCCACCCGGTGCGAACAGCCATGTTCGCTCAATCCGGGAAGGGCCGCCAGAAGCCCGCCAATAAAGCCCTCACCAATCTTCGCCGACGGCCATTCCTCCAGCACTCCAAGATCCAGCACATGTCGGATGACAGGAAAACTTGCCCAAACATTCGGGCCGACAAGCACATTGGTCTGGATGATCTTCATGGCCGCAGCTCCCCTTCGTTTTTGATTTATTAGTGTTTGGACCCTTTGACGGTCGGACTGTCTGGTAGCGTGCAAAAGGCTGCCCTGTCATCGGGTGGATAGGCCTGGCGGCCCTCAAGATCATAGCGGCAGCCTTCACTCATCACGTCAACCCTCAGGCCCAGCAGCGACAGCGCCTGACCCGGCTTTGCCTCCCACATCGAGGAATGGGTCAGACCCGAGGCATCGACGACCGTCACGGTGCCCGATCCCACGACTTCGAACACACCGTCAGGGCCAATGAATGCGGCGGTATCCTCGTCAAGGCCAAGGCCAATCAGGAAAGGGTTGTAGGAAGCAGCGGCCAGCAGGCGACCCAGACGGTTGCGCTGGGTGAAGTGCTGGTCGATGATGACAGCATTGGTCAGGCCAAGACCGGGCGCAAGACTGACCGCGCCTTCGGCCGGGATTGAATTGCCCTCGCCGGCCGCGATCATGTGTTCGGACATGATCGAGGCCCCCGCCGAGGTCCCCGCCACGGTCACACCTGCTGCGTTGCGCTTGCGGATCTTTTGCGCGATCCCGGTACCGCCCAGGATGGTCGACAACCGCAACTGGTTGCCGCCAGTCAGGAAAATCCCCGAGGCACGGTCCAGCATCTCCAGATAACGCGGGTTGTCGCAATCGGCCCTTTTGGTAATTGGTAGATAATCGACCTGGGCTGCGCCCAGATCACGGAAAATGCGATTGTAGTCCTGGCCGGTGGTCTTCAGCTCGGACGCCGTCGGGATCACCACGATATCGGCCACGCCCCCACCGGACAGATCGACAAAACGGCGGTGAATCTGACGTTCCTTGACGCGATCTTCGCCGCCGCCAATTGGAATGATGAAACCACGATCCTGATTGGCAGATAAGCGGGCTGGGCACATGAGGCGAAAGGCTTTCCGGGTTCGAGCCGCATCGGGCTAGATGGCAAAAGCGGATCAGAGCCCGCCATTTGAGCCCAGTTTGGCCGAGCCGTGGCGGATCAGCAAGCAGGAACGGTCGAGGCAAGCGGTGCTTTGCGCCGGGAAAGGCGGAAAAACCCTGTCGCGACGCCGCGTCGGCTGGGCAGGGCATTTGCCCGTCATCCGGCGTCAGGTCGAAACCCTCGCCACGCACCGTTTTGAGTACACCGGGCTTGGCCGGATCAGTCTTGATCTTCTTGCGCAACCGGATGATGAGGACATCGACCGAATGGTCAAAAGGGGCCCTGGCGCGGGGGTGGCCCACCGCCAGAAGCTGATTGCGCGTCAAAACCAGCTTGAGACGGAGGGTGGTAAGTTAGGGATTGTCGATTTCCATCAACGGAAGCGCGACTTTACGCTGCCCTCGTCGAACATGGCCCTTTCTTGCAAAGCGACCTCGCAATTGCGGCTTCCCCAGCCACCGCCGCCTGGAGTTTCCATGACAAAGACTGAATCTGCCGCAAGGTCGATCTCGTCATTGCCCTTCAGATCGCATCGTGTGCCATCGGGCAATTCGGCCCAATTGTGCCCGACCGCACCAGGGGACCCGCCTGCGACCCCGAATGGCGGGATGATACGATGCGACGAAAGCGTGGTCACCTTCACCGGCGCAAGAAATCGCACCTTGCGCATCACACCATTGCCGCCGCGCCATTCGCCTTCACCACCGGAATTCGGCCTTATGCCAAAAGCCTCCAACCGCACCGGAAATCGTTTTTCCAGGATCTCGGGGTCGGTCATACGGGTATTCGTCATGTGGCTTTGCACGGCGTCGCAGCCATTGAACCCTGGCCCTGCGCCAGTGCCCCCAGCGATGGTTTCGTAGTTCTGAAATCGCTCGTCGCCCCAGACAAAGTTGTTCATGGTGCCCTGACTGCCTGCGATCACGCCCAATGCACCATAAAGCGCGTTGCAGGCGGCCTGGCTGACTTCAGTATTGCCGGCGATTACCGCAGCCTCCGGTCCGGGGTTCAGCATCGACCCTTCCGGCACCACAATGTTCAATGGTTTCAGACACCCCTCGTTCAAAGGGATGTCGCTGCCCACCAATGTTCGAAAAACATAAAGAACGACCGCTTTGCATACGGCCAGGGGGGCATTATAGTTGCCTTTGTGCTGGGCGCTGGTCCCGGAAAAGTCCACGGTTGCCGACCGGGCGACAGGATCGACATGAACCTGGACGCGGATGACTTGACCCTCGTCCATCGGATAGGACATCTCGCCGTCGGCTAACCGTTCAATCACACGGCGCACGCTTTCTTCGGCATTATCCTGCACATGGCCCATATAGGCAGTGACCACATCGACACCATAACCAGTGCAGATTCTGAGAAGCTCGCGCTTTCCCGTCGCATTCGCGGCGACCTGCGCCTGCAGATCCGCCAAATTCTGGTCGGGGTTGCGGCAAGGGTAGGGGCCTGATGCCAGCACGGACCGCGCTTCGGCTTCCAAAAGCCTGCCGCGGCGCGTCAATTGAACATTGTCGATAATGACGCCCTCTTCGGCGAGCTGCGTGCTGTCGGGCGGCGCCGAGCCTGGGGTGCGACCACCGATATCGGCATGGTGACCGCGGGAGCCAAGCCAGAAGGTGGCGCGACCGTCCACAAAGACGGGCGTCACCACGGTCACATCTGGCAGATGCGTGCCGCCGCGATAGGGTGCGTTCAGCATGAAGGCGTCGCCGTCCTGCGCACCGGGGTTCAGCTGCATGACGGTCTTGATAGCCGCCGACATTGACCCAAGATGAACCGGCACATGAGGTGCATTGGCCACCAGATCGCCTTTGGCGTCAAAGATCGCGCAGGAAAAATCGTAACGCTCCTTGATATTGACCGACCAGGCGGTCAAAGCCAGCGTCGCACCCATCTGATCGGCCACCGACATGAAGAGGTTCGACATGACCTCTAGCAGGACCGGATCGGCCTTGGTCCCCGCTGCGGCAGCGCGCGGGGCGGCACCCAATCGTTCCAGGATCAAGTTGGCATTGCCATCAATCCGCGCCTGCCAGCCCGGCTCGACCACATTGGTGCCAGTTGTCTCGGCAATGATCGCGGGGCCGTTGCATTGCCACCCTTGGGGCAAGGTGGCGCGGTCCCACAGCGAAACCTGGCCCTGACCAGCCCAGGGGACCTGCGCCACAGGCGCGGGCTGGCCTTGGGCCAGTGACATTGGCGGCAGGGCACCGGCAGTGCCGATCGCCTCGCAACTGAGCATTTCGAACCAGATTGCGCGTTCTGGCGAGACAAAGCCAAATCGGGCCAGATGCGCCGCCTCGAAAGCGGTCCGCATTGCATCGGCCTCGCCGAAAGGAACTGCTAAAGGTTGGTGAGAGCCGTCATATCGCAGATGGGCCAAGCCCGCGCCACCTACCTCGGTGACACCCTGAGCGATGACCTCTGCGCGGGCCTCGGCATCAATGGCAAGAAGGGCGGCTTTGGCGTTGG
>JAYSWK010000516.1:0-8053 GCA_043718085.1 Rhodobacterales bacterium | reverse complement strand
TTTCATCGACCCAATCTCGATCAATGTCGGACATGTCGTTCCACGCATTGCGGCCATAGCCAAACTCATGAATCGGGAATTCAACCGAACCAACTTCGGCCGATAGGCCCCAGCCTATCGGGCACGCGCCTGCCTGCCCCCCGGGCAGGCGCGTTCCGCGCCAACCCGCAGCCAGTCGCGACCCCTTTGCACCGTCCGTGCAGGTCGCATCCCCTTGCCGTCGTCGTGCGGCTCCGGCAATCGGACCGACGAGGGCTCCACAGGAGCCCTCGTCAGACGGTCCTCTGGCCCGCCTCATACCATCCGAGTGATCGTTTCGTGGTCCTTCACCGCCCCCGCGATATGCAGCGCGATGATCAGGGTCAGCGCCAGGGCCGTGCTGCCATGCCAGAAATGGCCGGTGATCGTGGCCATGTCGGCGGGCCAGACGCGGTCCTGCGGAAAGGGAAAGTCGCGGGTCAGGGTCATCGTGCGGGTCATTGGTCCATCCGTTTCAAAAGATCACCCAGCCGGTCCAGACGCCCGGCCCAGAAGGTGGCGCTGTCCTCCAGCCAGTCGGCCAGGGGGGCCAGGGCCTGCGGTTCGGCCCGGTAAAGGGTCTTGCGCCCCTGGGGTTCGGGGGCCACCAGCCCGGCGGCACGCAGTTGCGCCAGATGTTTGGACACGGCCGGTTGCGACACGCCCGCCCTTTCGGTCAGGGCATGGACGGACAGGTGGCCCTCGCGGCACAGCCGGTCAAAGATCGCGCGCCGCGTTGGGTCGGACAGGGCTTTGAACAGGGAATCAGGCGGCATATCATAACCCAATGGTGATGGGTTACTTATAGCCAGTCAGTTATGGATTCCAAGAAAAATCGTATGCCTCGGCCGAGGGGCCGTTCCTGGCCAGAAGGTCCAGCCTGTGCCAACCCTCGGCCAGTGTCGGATTGGCGCCTTGGGCATGGGGCCAGATCACATAGTTCGGCCCCTGCCAGGGTTCGAACCATTCTGTGCGGCGGCGCAGAAAGGCGGCATGGACGGTCTTGTGGACAAAGTGGCGCAGATCGTCGATCGACTGCCATAGCCACAGACTGATTGCCAGACGCGGATCATCTGCAACTGCCTGATAGCCGCCCGAGGCGCCGACCGTCGCGGCCTCATCCGCCAGCCGCCAGACATAGCCGGGGCTGCGTTCGGCCACCCCGTTCACGCGCTGCGTGTTCGAGGTGAACTCGTGCACACCCGGATCCGACGGATCGTGGCGCAGTCGGGCGACGTTGAAATGGGCAATGTGGGTCAAATGCAGCCTCCACTTTCGGGGCAGGTTATCAGGTGGGTTTCCTGTCGCAAAGCGGTAAAAGCCGGGCCGTCAAAGGTTTAATTCTGATGAATGAAAATAGGTAAGCCTATGGAAATAAAGAATAAAACACGATGTCCAAAACTTGGACATCGACCCCGAACGACAGGAAAAAGCCCCGTCCTGCCATTGGCAAGACGGGGCAGTGGCCCTGCAGGCGGTCCGCAGAGCAGGCGTTCCAATTCTGGTGGGGAAGATGGGCAAGCCGAAAATTCGCGGGCGAATTTGCGGCCCATTGCCCATCCTACAAGGATCACGAGTGGCGCTTGCCCTCGTCGGCCTCCATCTCGGCCCGGATCTGCTGACGCAACAGGTCAATGGGGATCATCTTGCCGTCGCGCTTGAAGTGCCAGTAGGTCCAGCCATTGCAACTGGGCGCGCCTTCCATATGGGCACCGACCTGATGGATCGAGCCCTTGATGTCCAGCCCAACCAGCGTGCCATCGGCCCTGACCTTGGCGACGTGCCGCGAGCCTATCGAATACAATTCCTCACCCGGCCGCAACATGCCCCGTTCGACCACCTGGCCAAAGGGAACCCGGGGTTCGGCCCGTTTCGAGCCGGTGATTTCCAGCGCCGAGGCATCAAAGCGGCGCACCCGGTCGATCCGGTCCAGCGCCACACGGCGATAGGTTTCCTCGCGCTCGATCCCGATGAAATTGCGGCCCAGCATCTTGGCCACCGCCCCGGTCGTGCCGGTGCCAAAGAACGGGTCCAGCACGACATCGCCCGGATTGGTCGTGGCCAGGATCACCCGGTGCAGCAGGCTTTCAGGCTTTTGCGTCGGATGCGCCTTGTCGCCATTCTGATCCTTGATCCGCTCATGCCCCGTACACAAGGGCAGCACCCAGTCCGACCGCATCTGCACCCCGTCGTTCAGTGCCTTCAGCGCCTCGTAGTTGAAGGTGTATTTGCTGGTTTCGTCCCGCCCGGCCCAGATCAGGGTTTCATGGGCATTGGTCAGCCGTTTGCCACGGAAGTTCGGCATCGGATTGCTTTTGCGCCAGACCACATCGTTCAAAAGCCAGAACCCCTGGTTCTGCAGCTCGGCCCCCAGGCGGAAGATGTTGTGATAGGACCCGATCACCCAGATCGCGCCGTTCGGCTTTAGAAGGCGGCGCGCAGCGGTCAGCCAATCGCGGGTAAAGGCGTCATAGGTGGCAAAACTGGCAAACTGGTCCCAATGATCATCCACCGCATCGACAAGACTGTTGTCGGGCCGATGAAGGTCACCCTTGAGCTGAAGGTTATAGGGGGGATCCGCAAAAATCAGGTCAACCGACCCCGCCGGCAGGGCGTTCATCGCCTGCACACAATCGCCCGCCAAAACCTGGTTGAGTGGAAGCACCGGGGCTTCCACAGCCGTCGTCTTCGTTACCATTCTCTGCCTCGTCCCTGCGGTGTTTGCCACCGCTTGTTGACCTCAAGATGAGTCAACAACGATTCGGCGTCAAATTCTTTTTTGAATCAAGGGGTTAGAGATTTGTCTTGATACAAGATGTTGTGGACGGGTGCGAAGGAACGCCTATGCGCAGGGGTTACACCAAGAATTTTCAGGGCTTTCAGGTGTTCGACCGTGGGATAACCCGCGTTCCGCTCCCAGCCATAGCCGGGGTGCTGTTGCGCCAAATCCACCATGACACGGTCGCGTGATACTTTTGCCACGATAGAAGCTGCGGCGATCGAGAGGCAGATCGCGTCGCCTTTCACCACCCAGTCGGCGCGGCCCTTGAGGGCGGCGGGAATCCGGTTGCCGTCGATCAGATGATGATCGGCATTGAGGGCGGCGGCAGCGCGTGTCATGGCGAGGAGCGAGGCTTGCAGGATATTCAGGCGGTCAATCTCTTCGACCGTGGCGGTTGCGATGGCAACCTGGGCGGTGGCCAGGATTTCGGCGGCCAGCATTTCGCGGCGTTTGGCAGACAGGACCTTGCTGTCGCGCAGGCCCTGGGGGATGCGGTCGGGGTCAAGGATCACGGCGGCAGCGGTGACGGGGCCAGCAAGGGGGCCGCGGCCAACTTCGTCGATGCCCGCCACGCGGATCAAGCCACGGGCGAAGGCCAGGCGTTCAAGAGTGAAATCTGGAATGGTCATGGCCCGAGCTAACTGCATCATCAAGGTGGGGCCAAGGGGAAATGGGTGGGGAGGGGGTCTGCTCGTCCCTCCTCCCCTTGCAGGGTCGCGCGCGTGGGGAAATGCGCGCCTGCGGTTCAGATGCCGACGGGTACCAGCAGCATGGCGGTGATGCAGCTGCGATGATCCGAGGCAAGAAGGTCATTGGTCAGCGCGCAGGAAGAGGGGGCGTGGCTGGAACTTACCGAGGCGCCGAGGGAACCATCCATGCTGGCTTGAATGCCGAACATCGGGCGCACCCCAAGGCCGGCATCGGCGGTATCAATGGAAGACACATAGATGACAGAACCCAGCGCCAAAAGGCAGACCAGATCAAAGGCGCCATGGGCCAGGCCAACGACATGATAGGTCACGTCGTCGATCAGGTCGCGGAAGGCCAGCGAGATCAGGTTGGAACGGGGCATTCTATCCTCACGAAAACTCATGGTCACGGATGTTGCGACCAGCGATGCCCCCATCTGTTCTGCCGTCCACCAGACAAGCAATATCGGGCCGCTGTTAGGTGATAACATGGCCAAAATCAGGCAGGTGCGGCGTCTGATATTGAATAGCGGCGCGGTTTTGCCCAAGGTGAGGCCGGATCACAGGAGATCGCCCATGCTGCGTCCCACTTTTGTCATGCCCTTGCTGGCCGCGCTGGTTCTGGCGACAGCCGTGCAAGCGGAATGCTATGTCGATTACAAGGCCAAGCAGGACAATCCGTTGCGGCTGGCTTACGGTGTGTCGCAGGTCAGCGATGCGGTGTGCGGCAAGCCCAAGCAAGCAAAAGCCGAACTTGCCCCGCGGCTGGCAGCGGATGGCTGGACTTTGCTGAAGATTGTCTCCAGTTTCGGGCCCGAGGGATTGAACGAAAGGAAAGCGAGTGCCGGAGAGTTCTACCTCCGCTACTGACAGCCTGAAGGCGGGCAACCGGGTGGTTGCCTATGGGATTGCGGCCATCGTTCTGATCCTGCTGATCGCAGCGGTGATCCTGTTTCTGAACCTGCCCGATGCCAATGCGTTCAACATGCGGGTCGAGAAGCTGTTTCTGGACAATGACGACCTGACGACCGGGGCCGAGTTGAAGCTGTTGGAGATCCTGGCCCAGTCGGGCACCTCTTATGCCGAGATCTTTGTCACCTACCGGGCGGTGATCTTTGTGCTTTTGGTCTTTTCGACCGCGCTGCTGATCGCGGCCCTGGTTTTTCTGGTCACGATCATCGCCCTCAATCGCCGCATCTCGGCGATTCAGCGGTCGGGGATTCAGGTGGCCTCGATGCTGATCAGCCGGGAGGGGCGGGCGGTTTACATCAATGATCTGGAGTTTGCCCTGACCGAGGCCGCGCTGGAAACCCTGGCGGTGCTGGCCGAGGCGCGGATGGATGACGAGGTGCTGACCGGGGCGCAGATCGAGGCGGTGATCTCGGGGCGGAACGAGGCGGATTGCGATGAGGCGGCGGGGGCCACGCGGATCAAGCGGCTGCGCGACACTTTGGGCAATCAACTGGTCAGTGAGCTGCTTGTCAAGACGGTGGCGCGGCGCGGCTATGTGCTGGCGGTCGGCAAGGACGTCATCAGGATGATCTGAAAAGGGGTGATGTCCAAGTTTTGGACATCGTGTTTTTTCGTTTGTTCACAATTACTTACGGACTTTTGTTAACTTTTGCGAAAGGTTTGTCCGGCGCGTTCGCGAGGCATCCGAGGGGTGCGCGATGAATGCGCACCCTACCGGGCTGGAGTGGAGATTTTTCTGGGTGTTGTGGGTTTTCTGACCTAGCCTGTGACCGACTGCCCTATTTGCCGCGCCTGTGCCGATCCCTTATTTCCAAGGACCAAAGCCATGCCAGACCCTGCTACGGTCATTGTCCCGGCGAAACGCAGTTATGACGGCGGCACAACGGGTCGCACGCGCACGGAACGATGGGCGACCTGGGTGCCCAATCGGGGCGATATCATTGTAAGCACGCCGCCGAAATGCGGCACGACCTGGACACAGACCATTCTGGCGATGCTGATCCATGGCGGGCCGGACCTGCCCGGAAAAGTGCCGGTGCTGTCGCCTTGGATCGATGCCGATCTGGGGGTTTCGGCCCATGACGTGGCACAGGCGCTGGCGGCACAGCCGGGGCGGCGCGTCGTCAAGACCCACACGCCCGCAGATGGCTTTCCAGTCTGGGACGGCGTGACGGTCATTGCGGTTTATCGTCACCCGCTGGATACTTTCTTTTCCCTGCGCAAGCACACAGAAAACCAGACCGATGTCGGGGCGGAAGACTTGATGATCGGACCGGTGTCGCAGGCATTACAACATTGGATGAACACCACGGCCAGCTACGATCAATTCGATACGGACTTTCTGGCCAGCTTTGCGCTGCACTATACCGAGACAGCGCTGTCGGGCCGGTTGCCGGGGCTGAAGCTGTTCCACTATGCCGACATGGTCCGCGACGGGCGGCGGGCGGTGCAGGCCCTGGCCGAGGCGGCGGAAATTGACGCGGATGACCGGCTGATCGACCAGGTGGCCGAGGCCACGGCCTTTGGCGCGATGAAGGCCAGGGCGGCCGACTTTGCACCCGTGGCGGGGACCGGATTCTGGAAATCGGACCACAACTTTTTCGATTCGGCGTCGTCGCGCAAATGGGAGGGGCAGCTGTCGGACGAGGAGTTGGGTCTTTACCGCAACAGGCTGGCGACGCTGGTTCCCGATGCGGCGGCGCGGGACTGGTTGGAGCACGGGACAGGTTGAACGCTGCACCCGGTTGACAGGGACGCCTCCGGCGGGAGTATTTGAGACAAGTTGAAGCGGGAGAGCGGGCATGACACCGGAGCGCATGGCCATCGAGATGGGTCTGGATATCCCCGATTTCGACGTGATGGGCTATTACGGGGCCGACTATGGCACGATGAAGCCCTATCACCGCGTGGGCAGCCTGTTGTTCCTGTCGGGTCATGTGGCGCAGATTGGCACAAAGATCACCCACAAGGGGCGGCTTGGGGCGGATGTGACCACCGCGCAGGGCTATGCTGCGGCCCGACAGACCGGGATCAATGTGCTGGGCGGGATCCGGCAGGCCGTCGGATCGCTGGACCGTGTGAAGAACGTGGTGCGGACGTTGAATTTCGTGGTTTGCACGCCGGATTATGAGGAGGTCCACAAGGTGTCGTCCGGGTTGAGTGACTTGTTCGTCGAGGTTTTCGGGCGCGAGCGTGGCCTGGGCGGACGGGCGACCATTGGGGTGATGGCGCTGGCGGGTGGCGTGTGTTTTGAAACCTGGGCGACGGTGGAAATTGCCGACTGACTATCTGCTCCGCGGAAATCGTTGAAAATCACGAAGCGGCGCGATGGGGCAATTGATAGCCAACAAGGAAATAGGGATCCTCGGTCTGCCAATAATGCAAAAGGCTGTGGCAATGGCCATTGGGACGCCCAAGCATTTGCATCATGTGCAGATCAACGCCCAGCAGGGCGGCCGTGCGCCAGGCATCCAGGGCCAAACTGGTCGATTCCGCCCCGGAAAACACCTCTTCAATGCTGGCGGCGGCGGAGGAGAGGACAAAGATCACCTCAAGCGGCGAACGGTCGGGGCTGTCCATGACCAAAGTGGCGGCAAGGCGCCGCGCGTCCCCCTGTTTTGCCAACAGGAAGTTTATTGCGAATTCGCAAAGGTCGTCGATTTCACCGCCACCCACTGACATGAGGCTCTTTTTTGCAGAGCCACGATCCTGCGTCACGTCCAAAGTCTGTTGAGTGCGGGTTCGGCGCGCCAAAATTGAATTTTTCAACTTGGGCGTGTGTGCTATGCCTTGTCGCGGACCTTGAGACTGTTGTTTTGGCCGGGGAAAACCTCGAATCGGCCCGTCTTGCGCAAGAGGTCCGAGAGCTTGGCCGAGCCATAGGAACGGGGGTCGAAGTCGGGGTGAAGCTGGGTGATGACCTGACCCAGTTGGCCAAGGGAATAGTCATCCTGATCGGGGTCGATCTTTTTCATCGCGGCGAAGATCAGGGGGATGGCCTTGGAGGCCGGTTCCTTGGCGGGGGCGGTTTCGGTCCGGCCGGGTTTGGCCTCGGGGGTGGCATCGGGGGCGACGATGTTTTCGATCAGCACGAAGCGGTTGCAGACCTTGCGCAGGCTTTCGGGGGTTTTCGCCTCGCCGATGCCGATGACCTGCAAGCCGTCCTCGCGGATGCGGGAGGCGAGGCGGGTGAAATCGCTGTCGGACGAGACGAGGACAAAGCCGTCGACCTTGCCGGCATGCAGGATGTCCATCGCGTCGATGACAAGGCCGATGTCCGAGGCGTTCTTGCCCTTGGTATTGGCGGATTGCTGGTGCATGACAAGGCCAAGGTCGCGGGCCTGTTCCTTCCACTGGCTGAGCGCCTGGCTGGACCAGTCGCCATAGACGCGGCGGACCGAAGGCTCGCCGAAGGAGGCGATCTCGTCCAGGATGGCGCCGGCGTTGCGGGCGGTGACATTGTCGGCGTCGATCAGAACGGCAAGGCGGGGGGCGCGGGGATCTGGCATCTTAGCCTCCGACGGCGGCGATGGCCGCGGCAAGGATGGGGACGGTTTGGGTGTTCAGGCCCGCGATGTTGATGCGGCTGTCA
>JAYSWK010000515.1:0-3221 GCA_043718085.1 Rhodobacterales bacterium | reverse complement strand
GGCCGTTGGGCAGTTTCGTGGTGTGGCGGCGGATGGCCTATTTCGGGGATGCCACGGCCCATGCGGCCATACTGGGCGTGGCGCTGGCGCTGGCGTTTGATCTGCCGGTCGGGCTTGGCACGCTGGCGGTGGCGCTGATCATGGCGGTGACGGTGGCCACGTTGGCGGCGCGGGGTTGGGCCATGGATACCACACTGGGCGTGCTGGCCCATGCGGCGCTGGCGCTGGGGCTGGTGGCGATCAGTTTCGTGCATGGGGTCCGGACCGATCTTTCGGCCTATCTGTTCGGCGATATCCTGGCGGTGACGGGGGCGGATCTGGCCTTTATCTGGGGTGGGGCGGGGCTGGTCCTGGCGCTGTTGGTCTGGCGCTGGCAGGCGCTGCTGACGGCGACGCTGAACCCCGATCTGGCCCATGCCAGCGGGATTGATCCGGACCGCGAGCGGCTGATGCTGACGCTGGCCCTGGCGGTGGTCGTGGCGGTCGCGCTGAAAGTCGTGGGCGCCCTGTTGATCGCGGCCATGCTGATCATCCCGGCCGCCGCCGCGCGGGCCGTGAGTCGCACGCCCGAGGCGATGGCCGTGACGGCCGTGGGCTTTGGCATGGTGGCGGCCTTGGCGGGGCTGGGCCTGTCGCTGTGGCAGGACAGCCCGGCGGGGCCGTCGATCGTCACAGCGGCAGCGGGGATTTTCGCGCTGGCAGCAGGGTTCGGACGGGCCCTGCGCCGGTAAGGAGGGCTTGGAAAACGGGGCGATGTCCAAGTTTTGGACATCGTGTTTTTTCTTTTATTCACAATGTGTTACCAATTTTTGTTAACCAAAATGAAAGGTTTGGCAGAACCCCCGCTTGCCCTTGGCCGGTCACTTGGCACCCTGTGGCCACCCGCAAGCCGATGACGTCATGGACATCGGAGCACAGGTTGGTGCGCCATCTGACAGATGAGGAGGGCCTGATCCTGCCATTCGTGATGCAGCCTAGCGTGGGGCAAAGGAACGCCGGTTACAAGAGGGCTTCGGTTGAAGAAACAGTTGCGCCAACACGGTCGATCCTGGTGTCTGACGCTACTGCGGCAGTTCCACCAATTCTATCAGATTGCCCCATGGGTCAGCGACGAATGCCACGCTGTAGCCCAGTTCGGAAACCTCGAACGGCCCCTCGTAGGTTTTTACCCCGCGCTCACGCAGCGTCGAAAGTGCGCGCGCGTGACTTGGAACCGAGAAGGCAAAATGGTGATAGCGGCAAGGGCCGAAGGTTTCCCAGAAATCGGCTGGCAAGGCGGCTCCGTCGTCCATCGCGTTGCCGCCAATGATTTCGATCAAGGATCCGTTGTCGCCAGGGGCCGCCAAATAGGCAAGCTCGATGCCATTTGGCCCAGACCATTCCTTGACGACCCGGAAATCGAACACCCGGACATACCAGTCCAAAGCCAATTGGCGGTCAGGCACCCGAAGGCAGGGATGGCTGGATCTCATGGCTGCAAAAGGCGATGCGGCGTTTGTCGCTGGGAAAGAAAATGGCAACATGACAATGCTCCTGCGGCATTCCCCAAGTGGCCTGCAGCGTGGTGGTAGGATCACCTGATTTTGTCCGCTGAACAAGGTCTTTCGCCTTGCGCGGTGTCTGCGGCCCCAAGACCTGCTGCCCCAAGACCAGCGGCCCCAAGACCTGCGGCCCCAAGACCTGCGGTCGCGTGCGGCGGTCGAAATCGACACGATCGAAACGCGCATCCTTTGGGTGTCGTGCTTTGGGTGTCGTGAAACGCGCGCCCAGAGTCCGTCTGGTTTCGATTGAATCGAAAATCGCTGCCTCTCGCCAAGGCTCGAACGCGTTTTTCGATCAGAATGTTTCCATATGAACCAGACAGACTTTAGAGGCCATCAACACTATGATTGATATGGGAAATACCTGAATCAATGCAGCAAGATCAGCGATTTACCTGGGAATGCGGGCATGGCAGGCTTGGCTTTTTGGCGTGGCAAGGCTGGAGGGGCCAGCCCCTGCAGACCTCCCCGGAGTATTTGGCAAAGGTCAAGGATGCGGGTCAGCCTGCCTTGGCCAGAAGGCCGGGGAAGTGGCAGGCGACGCCGCCGATCAGGGCCGGAACCTCGGTCTTGCAGCGCGCCTCGGCCCGGAAGCAGCGGGTGCGGAAGACGCAGCCCGAGGGCGGGAACAGGGGCGAGGGCAGATCGCCGTCGAGCGGGATCATCACCTTGGCACGTTCCGCCACCGGATCGGGGATCGGCACGGCGGACAGCAAAGCCTGAGTATAGGGGTGCTGCGGCATGGCAAAGAGGGCGCGCTTTTCGGCATCCTCCATCACGCGGCCCAGATACATGACCATGACCCGGTCCGAGACGTGTTTGACGACAGAAAGGTCATGGGCAATGAAGATCATGGCAATGCCAAGGTCGCGTTGCAGCCCGGCCAGAAGGTTGATGACCTGGGCCTGGATTGAGACATCAAGGGCGGACACAGGTTCGTCGCAGATCAGAAGCCTGGGTTCGACGATCAGCGCCCGGGCGATGCCGATGCGCTGGCACTGGCCGCCGGAAAACTCGTGCGGATAGCGGTTGATCTGGTTGGGCAAGAGGCCGACGCGGTCCATCATCAGCTGCACGCGGGCCTTGACCTCGGCCGCGGTGATGCCGGGGAAATGGGTCTTCAGCGGTTCGGCAATGATCTGGCCCACGGTCATGCGCGGGTTCAGGCTGGCCAGAGGGTCCTGGAACACCATCTGGATGTCACGGCGATAGGCCAGCATTTCGCGGGCGGACAGGGCCAGAAGGTCGGTCTTGCCTTGCCAGATCACGCGGCCCTTGGCCGGAACCATCTGGATCAACGCGCGGGCCAGGGTGGATTTGCCCGAGCCGCTTTCGCCCACGATCCCCAGGGTTTCGCCGGGGTTGACCGTGAAATTCACCCCGGCCACGGCATGCAGTTGCAAGGGTTTGGTCCAGGGCATGTCGCCTTCGCGCTTGAGCTCGAATGTCACCCGGACGTCGCGGGCTTCGATCAGGGGCGTGGTCATACCAGTTCCTCTACAGTCCGGTTGCAGGCGCGTTTGCGGCCGGGGGCGAATTCGGTCAGGGGAGAGAGGATCACCTTGCAGTCGTCCTTGGCATAGGTGCAGCGCGGCTGGAACGGACAGCCCCTGGGCGCGCGGGTCATGTTGGGCGGCGAGCCGGGGATCGAGTTCAGTTCGGCCCCGTCCTGATCGACCC
>JAYSWK010000514.1:0-8092 GCA_043718085.1 Rhodobacterales bacterium | reverse complement strand
CTGCCCCTTCGCGGGTTTGCTGGCGCAACTTGGCCGGATCCTGCCAAACGGTAATCGCGTGCATGTCCACCATGCAGTAGATGGTTTCAATGCCTTCGTCCTGCTTCTGGACAAATCGCTTGAGGGCGCCCAGGTAATTGCCAAGGGTCAAGCCTCCTGATGGCTGGATGCCCGAGAAGACACGGGTCGGAAAAGTCTGAGGCGTTTGGACCGGCTCGGACATAGGGTACTCCATCTGAAGAACTTGCGTGTTGCCCATAACCTTGGCATGGCAGGACGTCAATGAAAGCAGGTGAAAATGCCCGATCTGCCCCAATCTGATTTGCAGCAGTCCGATCTGAATGCGCCGCCCCTTAACCCGCTGCCACCGATCGTATGGCTGTTGGCGTTGCCAATGGTCGGTATTGAAGTTGCCCTGCACGCCGGGGCCAACGGGCTTGTCGGCGGCCCGGATGCGGTGGGCTGGCGGGTGCAGGCCATGCAACTTTTCGGCTTTGCGCCAGACTACCTGCGTTGGATGATCGAGAACCGACAGTTTCCGGTGCTTGGGCTGACACGGGTTGTGACCTATCCGCTGGTTCACTCCGGGGTGGGTCACGCCCTTTTTGTCGTCGTCATCCTGCTCGCCTTGGGCAAATTTGTGGGCGAGGTCTATCGCTGGTGGGCATTGTTGGCGACCTATCTGCTGGCTACGGTCGCCGGGGCACTGGCATACGCGGCCGTGCCCGTCACGCATGCGGGACTTCTTGGGGGGTATCCCGGCGACTACGGGCTGATCGGGGCCTATTCCTTTTTGCTTTGGGTCAGGCTGGCGGGCAATGGCGAAAACCAGCTACGCGCGTTCCGGTTGATCGGATTTCTGTTGGCGTTCCAGGTGTTTATCGCGGTCGTCGGAATCGTGATCTACGGGGTCGAGCAGGGCACGACCTGGGAATTTGTCGCCGACATAGCAGGGTTTGCGGCAGGTTTCGCCCTGGCCTTCGCAGTAAGCCCCGGAGGATGGGCACGGGTCTTGGCAAAGTTGCGCGCATCTTAAATTTCGTCCAGTGGCGCGGGCATATTGGCCGTGCCGCGTCGCAGAGATGCGAAGTCAGACAGACGGAATGCACCAATCGAAGCGCCAAGTCCAAAATAGCTGACGATTCCAAGGCAAATGAGGACCAGCAGAGCCAAACCGCGCCAGAGCCGCGTGGCAAGCAGCGAGGATAGTGACCACTCGCCAACCCACAGCACGCCCCCCATGATCAGCGCAGCCAGCACAATACGTGGAAGTCTCTGGCGAAAACGGGCGTCAAGGTCCGCCTCGGGTCCCATTCGGCGCGATCCGAACCAAAGCTGGACCACCATGATCCAACCTGCAAGCGTCGTGGCCCAAGCTGCCGCAGCAAAACCAAGCCATGGCATCGCGCCAACGGCGATCAACGCGTTCAATGCCATTGACAATAGCGCATAGTGAAAGGGGCTGCGGCTGTCCTGGCGGGCGTAATAGAGTGGTTGAAGGACTTTGTGCAGGACAAAAGCTGGCAGGCCAAGCCCATAGATTGCAAGGACAGTTGCCGTCGCGTGGCTGTCTGCTGCGCTGAACGCCCCACGTTGATAAAGGACCGAACAAAGCGCGTCGGCGATCACGATCAACGCGACAGAAGCGGGTAAGGTCATGGCCAAAGCAAACTCTGCACCGCGGTTCAGGCTGGCCCTCCCGCCTTCGGTATCCCCTGACCGTAACCTGCGGGAAAGATCCGGAAGCAGCACGGTGCCGATGGCAATTCCAACCACGCCCAGCGGAAGTTGATAGAGGCGATCAGCATAGCTTAACCAGGCGACGGCGCCATCAGTGAACGAGGCGACCTGGCGGCCGACCAGAAGGTTGATCTGGACAACCCCGCCCGCCAAAACGGCTGGCCCTGCAATCAGGGCAAGCTGCTTTAGGTCCGCTGTCCAGCGTGGCCAGCCGAAGCTGAAATGATAGCCGATCCGACGGGCGGAAATCCATGTAAAGCCCAGTTGTGCCACGCCGGTGATGGGGACCGTCCACGACAGCGTCAAACCCATGTCCCAACCCACCCAGACGGCAAGCCACATGGCGGCAATAAACATCAGATTCATCAAGATCGGGACGACTGAGGCTTCTGAGAAATGCCCATGTGTGGTCAAAACGCCGGAAAGCAGGGCAACCAGCGAAATGAAAAGGATATAGGAAAAGGAGATCCGCCCGAATTCGACCGCAAGATCAAAGCGTGGATCACCGGCAAAGCCCGACGCCATGGCCCAGACCAGCCAGGGCATTGCAATGGTCCCGATCACGGTGAAAGCAATCAGGATCGCGGCCAGGCCGTTCCAAGCATCGCGCGCAAAACTCTTGGCGTCCTCACCGCCCTCCAGTTTCTTGGCGAACATTGGGACGAAGGCCATGTTGAAAGCGCCTTCGGCGAAGAAACGACGGAACATGTTGGGCAAAGAGAATGCGACAAGAAAGGCTTCGGCAACGGGACCAGTGCCCAAATAGGCGGCCATCATCACGTCGCGCGCAAAACCGGCGCCCCGCGACAGAAGCGTCCACCCCCCGACGGTCAGAATGTTGCGGATCAGACTGCGGTTTGTCATGCTATCCTTGTGCCCGCTCGGCCCCTTCGACGATGGCTTGCCGAAGCTTTTTTTCCAAAGTTTCCTGCCGGGCCTTGGCCTGCAACTTCAGACCAAACATGTCTTTGACATAAAAGCTGTCCACCACCTGCGCCCCATAGGTCGCAATGACCGCAGAAGCAATGTAGATATTGTTCGTGGCCAAAGTCCGCGTCAGATCGAACAAAAGGCCGGGGCGATCGCGGGTGTCGACTTCGATGATCGTGTAGATTTCAGAGCCTTCGTTATCGAAAGTGATATGTGTGGGGAACCGGAATTCGCGTTCACGCTTTTTCACGCGGTCCCGGTCCGCGAGTGCCGTCCGCGGCAGCACTTCGCCTTTCAGTGTCTTTTCGATCGTTCCGCGCAATCGCGGCAGACGATCCACGTCATAGGGATGACCCTCGCTGTCCTGAATCCAGAACACCGGTGTGGCATAGCCATCTTTGGAGGTATATGTCCGCGCATCGACCACGTTGGCGCCGACTAAAGCCAAAGCCCCGGCAAGGCGCGAGAAAATTCCCGGATGGTCAGCCAAGGCAAAACTGGCTCGTGTCGCATCGCGTTGCGGCTCGGGATGCAGGTCAATACGAATCTCATTGTCGCTCAACCCGCGCAACAGACGGGCGAAAGTTTCCTGGGTGTCGGTGGTCAGGCCCTGCCAATAGGGATCGTAATGGCGCGCCGTTTCGCGACTTACGTCTTCGGCCGGCCAATCGGCCAAGCGCGCGCGCAACGCGGCGCGGCTTTCCTCGACCGCGCGTTCCCGGTTGAATGTCTCAAGCCCACCCTCCAGAGCCTCGGCTGTCACGGTATAGAGCTGCCGGAGCAACATGGCTTTCCAGTTGTTCCAGGTGCCAGGACCCACCCCCCTGATGTCACAGACGGTCAGGACGGTCAGCAGATCAAGCCTGCGCCGCGTCGCCACGGCCTTGGCAAAGTCACGAACGGTCCGAGGGTCCCCAACGTCCCGTTTTTGCGCCATATCCGACATCAAGAGATGATAGCGAACCAGCCATTCGACAGTGTCGGTTTCCTCCTGAGTCAAACCCAGTCGCGGACAGATACGCCGAGCAATTTGCGCCCCGATGATCGAGTGATCCTCTGGCCGACCCTTTCCGATATCATGCAGCAGCAGCGCCACATACAAAACCTTGCGATCGACCCCAGCCTTGAGAATGCCAGATGCCACGGGTAATTCTTCGACCAATTCCCCACGTTCGATCTGGGCCAGAACCGAAATGGTTTGGATGATGTGTTCGTCAACCGTGTAGTGATGATAGACATTGAACTGCATCATCGCGACGATATTTTCGAATTCCGGAATGAACGCTGCCAGCACGCCAAGCTCGTTCATCCGCCGAAGTGCCCGCTCTGGATTGCCGTGTTTCAACATGAGGTCCAGAAAGACGCGGATCGCCTCGGGATTTTCACGCAACTTGTCGTCGATCAGATGAAGATTGGCCGCGATCAGGCGCATGACATTGGGGTGCAACAGATAGCCTGAACGCAGAGCTTCTTCAAAAACCGCGAGCAGGTTCAGCGGTGTGGCAAGAAATTTGGCCGAGTCCGAAACGTCTATCCGGCCTTGAACGATTTTGAATCCTGACTTGACTTTCCCGCGCCTGAAAAACCCGGCTAGCCGCGCCTCGGGCTTGGCATGACGCGCCTCCAATTCGGTGAGGAATACTCGGGTCAATTCGCCGACGCGTGTTGCATGCCGGAAGTAATCCTGCATGAAACGCTCGACTGCGCGACGCCCGGCCGTATCCGCGTAACCCATCTGGGCCGCGACTTCGACTTGCAAGTCAAAGGTCAGTTGGTCGGTCGCGCGGCCCGTGATATAATGCATGTGGCAACGCGCGGCCCATAAGAAGTTCTCGGCCCGTTGAAACATCCCATATTCGTCGGCGGTCAAAAGGCCCGCGGCCACCAGGCCCTGCGACGACGGGACGCGGTGAAGGTATTTTCCTATCCAATACAGGGTCTGAAGATCGCGCAGCCCGCCTTTGGCTTCCTTGACATTGGGTTCCAGAACATAGCGCTGCCCGCCCTGACGTTTGTGCCGTTCAGAGCGTTCGTGCAGCTTGGCTTCAATGAATTCGCGCCCGGTGTTTCGAAAAAGCTCTGACCAAAGCTTGGCATCCAGCTCCTGCGCCAAGGCGGCTTCACCGGCGATGAATCGATGCTCAAGCAGGGCCGTTCGAATGGTTATGTCTTCGCGCCCCAGGCGGATACAATCTTTCACCGTTCGACTGGAATGGCCAACTTTGAGCTTTAGATCCCACAAGACGTAAAGCATGCTTTCGATCACATTCTCGGCCCAAGGGGTGATCTTCCACGGGTAAAGGAAAAGGAGATCGACATCGGAATGCGGCGCCATTTCTGCGCGACCAAATCCACCCACGGCCAAAACCGCGATCTGTTCGGCCTCGGTCGGGTTGGTCACAGGGTGCAGCTTGCAGGCGATGTCGAAAGCAGCCCGCACGAGGGCATCGGTCAGATTTGCCTGTGCTCTGATCTGCTCTAATGCGCGCAAAGGCTCTGCGGCAAACTGCGCCTGAAGGTTTCGGTTGGCCGCAAGCTTGGCCTCGGCCAAGAGTCGGGCGGCGGCAGATCTGGCGCTGCGGGCATCAGGCGCCTGGGCAATGATGGCGCTGCAACCGGCAGCCAGATCAGGGGCGCCAAGTTCGGTTTCAGCAAGTTCCAAGAGGTTTTCCGTAACTGTCCCCTTTATTGGGCCTTCCTGAAACCGACGCCGTCACAGCCCGTATCAGAAACCAACACCGCCAAAATTCCGCGGTGCCGGGTCGATGATCACCACCTGGCTGTTTTGGATTTGAGCGATGGCCAAACCACGATCAACCGTGCCGTCCGGACGCCACCGGAACACGCCACCCACTCCGACAAAACCGGCGCTCTGGGTCAAAGATGCCGCATCCAGAGCGGCGCCTGCGCTTTGCTTTGCGATCGCGCCAATAGCGGCAATTCCGTCATAAGCAAGGCCCGCATAAATAGGCGGTGTGGTGCCATAAGCTGTCTGATAACGGGATTGGAAAAGCTGGTTGGTCGTGGGATCTGGCAAGGCGAACCAAGCGCCCTGAACACCTGGCAGCGCCAGAGTTGCGGCAGGAATGTCCCACCGCGCCAGTCCGATAAACTGGGTTGCGGACGGGTTCAGCCCGTTTTCCATCAAAAGCTGGCTAAGCAATGGCAAGGAAGCATCGCTAACGGCGGTCAGGAATATCGCATTCGCACCGCTGGACTTGGCCGACGCGACAATCCCGGGCACTGCCTGAACAATCCCGTTTTGTGAAAACTCATAGGTCCCAACTGCGGCAACGCTTCCGCCGGCCCCGGCCACGGCGCGCTGGATCGCTGCCATGCCGATTTGACCGACCGGATCGGGATCATGGACAATCATGATCCGGCTCAGGCCCTTGCCAACGGCAAACCCGGCCAATCGACGCGCAGTCGCATCGAAAGTTTGACCCAGCAGGAACACATTGCCGCCCGCCACATCGGTGTTATTCGAGAAACTCAGAACACTGACGCCACGATCAGCGACGGCCAATCCGGCGGCATTGGCCTCTAACGCATAGAAGGGGCCGAGAATGATCTTCGCCCCATCGTCCACGGCTTTCGAGGCCATGGCCGCGGCCGCGGCAGGAGAGCCCTGGGTGTTGTAGACGCGAAGGTCGATCTGGACACCGCCAAGGTCAGCAATTGCCATACGCGCGGCATTTTCAAGGCTTGTGGCGATGAAATTATCGCTTTCGAGGCTTGATCCGCCCGGCACCAAAAGGGCGACAGGGATAGGTGCACCGGCATTCAGCGCCGGGCCGCTGGGGCCGGTTCCAGATTGGCAGGCGGCCAGGATCAGACAAGCCGCAAAAAGGCCGATCTTGGCCATTCCCCTTCGGACACGGGACAAAACCGGAAACATCATATACCCCTACCTCACCAGATTGGCTAACGGGTTGACCTTAAGCATATCGACCCGAGAAGTAAACTTTGCAGGAGGCAGGAAAGCATGAGCATGGGCAAAAGCACGCCAGACGGGCACCGCATTGCTGCTGGCCTGCATCTTGTGGCCACACCTATCGGTGCGGCGCGTGACATCACTTTGCGCGCCATCGACATTCTGACCTCGGCAGATATTTTGGCCGCAGAAGACACGAGGACCTTGCGGCACTTGATGGAAATTCACGGAATCCCGGTCGCGGGACGGCCGCTGGTCGCCTATCACGACCACAACGGGGCAGCGGCAAGGCCCCGCCTGATCGCCGCGTTGAAGGATGGCAAATCGGTGGCCTACGCGTCTGAGGCGGGGACACCGCTGGTGGCGGATCCAGGCTATCAACTGGCGCGGGCCGCAATTGCAGAAGGATTGACGGTGCTGGCTGCCCCGGGACCCTCGGCGGTGCTGTGTGCATTGAGCGTTTCCGGGATCGGATCGGACCGTTTCACTTTCATGGGATTCTTGCCAAACAAGTCCGCGGCGCGAAAATCTGTTTTGAACGAAGTTAAGGATGTACCAAGTTCACTGATATTTTACGAATCCCCACATAGGCTGACGGCAAGCTTGAAGGAGATGCAGGAGTGCCTGGGCGCAGAACGCCAAGCCGCCGTTTGCCGCGAGTTGACCAAACGGTTCGAAGAGGTAACGCGGGGAACACTTGGCGAACTTGCGGCAATTTTTGCGGAACGCGTCGTCAAGGGTGAGATCGTTGTGGTCGTCGACCGGGGGTCGGATGTGCAAGCAAGCGTGGATGAGGTGGACTTGGCATTGCGCCTGGCCCTGCAAACCGCCCCGATGAAAGAGGCGGCAAATTCTGTGGCCGAACGATTTGGCCTGTCCAAACGCGAGGCCTATCAGTTGGCACTGAAACTTGGGGAGGATCCATGAGCGGCAGCACGTCCTACCATGCCGGGCTTTGTGCCGAGGACAGTGTTTCGCTTGCCTATTCGCGGTCTGGCCACCGCATTGTCGCACGGCGTTGGCGCGGTTCTGCGGGCGAAATTGACCTGATTGCACGCAATGGCGACCAAGTAGTTTTCATCGAAGTCAAGAAAAGCAGGTCCCATGCCGCTGCCGCCGAACAACTAACGTCGCGCCAGATGCAGCGGATTTGCCAAACAGCCGCCGAATTTCTGGGCGGAGAACCTGCCGGGCAGGACACCGACACCCGCTTTGACGTCGCTTTGGTCGATGCCGAAGGGAAAATCGAGATTCTCGAGAACGCATTTTCCGCCTGATGAATTGCATCCGGGTCGGTCCTGCGCCATCAAGGGCGGGTGATCGCAGGAGTTTCCGATGCCCTTGAAAGTTGCCTTGCAGATGGATCCGATCGGATCGGTCAACATTGATGGAGACAGCACCTTTCGAATTGCATTGGAGGCGCAGCAGCGGGGTCACTCGCTGTTCTTCTACACTCCGGATCGTTTGGCTTATTTTGAAGGGCGAGTC
>JAYSWK010000513.1:0-3237 GCA_043718085.1 Rhodobacterales bacterium | reverse complement strand
GCGCCATGGTCGCCGTGCGCGACGCGCATGGCTGGGCGGAATAGGAGGCGATGATGACAAAATCCCTGAATATCGGCATGGTTGGCTACGGCTTCATGGCCCGCGCCCATTCCAACGCCTGGTCCAGTGTGTCCCATTTCTTCGACACCGGTTACCGCCCGGTTCTGAAGGCCGTGGCCGCAAGGAACACCGAAAAGGCCAGCAGTTTCGCGGGCATGTGGGGCTATGAAAGAGTCGAAAACGACTGGTGCAAACTGGTCGCGGCCAGGGATATCGACGTGATCGACGTCTGCGTGCCCAATGACCTGCATGCCGAAATCTCGATCGCCGCTGCAAAAGCGGGCAAGATGGTCACCTGCGAAAAGCCGCTCGCCCGCACCGCCGCCGAAGCCATGCCGATGATCGCAGCGGTGGAAAAGGCCGGCGTCCCCAACATGGTCTGGTACAACTACCGCCGCGTCCCTGCCGTCTCGCTGATCAAGCATTTGGTCGACAGCGGGCGCCTTGGCAAGATATTCCACTACCGCGCCAAGTTCCTGCAGGACTGGACCATTTCTCCCGACGTGCCGCAAGGTGGTGCTGGCACCTGGCGGCTGGATGTGGACGCGGCAGGCTCTGGCGTCACGGGCGATCTGCTTGCCCATTGCCTTGACACCGCCATGTGGATCAACGGCGGCATCGCGTCGCTGACGGCGATGACTGAAACCTTCGTCAAGGAACGCACGCACGCCGAGACAGGCAAGGTGCAACCCGTGGGCATCGACGACGCCGCCGCCGTGCTGACGCGCTTTGCCAACGGCTCGCTTGGCACCTTTGAAAGCACCCGTTACGCGCGGGGCAACAAGGCCGCCTATACGCTGGAAATCAATGGCGAAAAGGGCTCGCTGGCCTGGGATTTGCATGACCTGAACCGGCTGCAGTTCTTCGACCATTCGACCCAAAGCGAGCTGCGCGGCTGGACCAACATTCTGGTGACCGACGGCGACCACCCCTATCTTGGCAAATGGTGGGTTCCCGGCCTGATCATCGGCTATGAGCATTCCTTCACCCATCAGGTGGCCGATTTTCTGACCGGACTTGCCACCGGCACACCCGCCGCCCCCACCTTCCGCGACGCGCTGGCCGCCAATCAGGTCTGCGATGCCATCATCGCTTCGGGTCGTTCGGGCCAGTGGGTGAGCCTATGAAGCTGGGCTTCAACTTGCTTCTTTGGACGATCCACGCGACGGACGACCATTTGGGCATCATGCAAAGGCTGAAAGACACCGGTTATGACGGTGTCGAGATTCCAATGTTCATGGGCGATACGGCCCATTTCCGCGCGCTTGGGGCACGGATCGCCGATCTGGGGCTGGAGGCCACGGGAATCGGCGTGATGCCCGGGGGCGGCAAAAGCTGTATCTCGCCCGACAAGGCAGAACGTGCCGCCGCCCTGGACCATATCAAGTGGTTGATCGACTGCACCGCGGCGCTGGGTGGCACACTTTGCTCGGGTCCCTTCCACCAACCCTTGGGCGAATTCACCGGCTTGCCGCCGCAACCCGACGAACTGGCCCGCCTGGCCGAGGTGCACAAGGCCGCCGCACGTTATGCGGCAAGTGCGGGCATCACCCTGGCCGTGGAACCGCTGAACCGGTTCGAATGCTACATCCTGAACACCGCCGCCGCCGCAACTGCGCTTGCCTCTCAGGTTGGCGAACCCAACTACGGCTATCTTTACGACACCTTCCACTTCAACATCGAGGAGAACTCGGTTTCCGGCGTCATCGCCCCCACCGCCCATGCCATCAAACACGTCCACATCTCGGACAATACGCGCGGCGTGCCGGGTGCCGGACACATCGACTTTGCCGCCGTCTTCCGCGAATTGCGCCGTGCGGGCTATGATGGCTGGATGACCGTCGAAGCCTTTGGCTCCGCCCTGCCCGACCTTGCCGCGGCCACCAAGATCTGGCGCCCGCTGTTTGACAGCCCTGAAGCCGTCTACGCAGGCGCGTACAGATTGATGCGTCAGGGTTGGGACAATAGCCTGTAGACCTGGCGTCTCGCTTGGGTTGTTCACGGGCTGAAACTGGTGATGTTAGTTTTGGCGAGGCAGCAGGCCAATCCAGGGATCTGCAATGCCGGTCAAAGGCAATTGAATAGGTCAGTCCCGAACGCACGGCAGAATTCGCCGCGCCGTAGAAAATTGCTTAACTCAGGATTGTTGTTGGCGGAGGGGATGCGACCGCGGTTGAACCTTCTCTGCCCGCGTCGCCCCAGAAGGCGAACCAGATCGCAAGCTTCTTGCGGTCGCTGATCCGGCTATGGAAGCGCGAGTCGATAATCGCCATCAGCCGATCTGTGCGGGAAAGGGACGCATCGAGATAGCGATTTTGCCAGAATACCCGGTGTTCTTCTGCAAGATGCATAAGGACGGTCTCGAACAGCCGCTCCTTGGTTTCGAAGTGAAAGCTCGCCAGGCCAAACGACGTGCCCGCGATGTCGGTCAGCCGCGAAGGCTGGGATGTGCTGGGCATGGAGTTCAGGGTTGTGCTGGACATCGGAGTCGGAGCCGTTGACCACCGTGGTGCTTACCTGAATCCGGGGGCCTAGCCATGGCCGTCTCGCTTCCCGACCTGACCGCCGCCCGCGATAGCCTCTTTATGGCTATTGCGGCTGGCGTGTTGAACTTCCGCGACCAGAGCGGGGAGTCCGTCACCTACGCCAGCGTGGCCGAGATGCGGACGGCCCTTGCCATGATCGACTCCCAAATCGAAGGCGGTGTCGGCCTCTGCTTTGGTCTCGGCCATCCAGATGTCCTTCAGATGCGCCTTGGCTTTCGGCTGCACGGACTTGGGCATGGCATTGAGCACATTCGCCGTCTTGTGCACCCAGCAACGCTGAACCCGGGCCTTGCCGTAAACCTCTTGCAGTGCCGCCCAGAACCCCATCGCCCCATCCCCAACTGCCAGCTTTGGCGCGGCTTCCAGCCCCCGGCGCTTCATGTCCAAGAGCAACTCGCGCCAGCTTTGGGTGCTTTCGCGAAAGCCGTCGATCAGGCCCAGGACGTCCTTGTTGCCCCATTCGTCAGCACCAATAATCACCAGCATAAATTGGCGATCTTCGTCCATCCGTGGCGTGAAGTAGACACCGTCGGCCCAAAAATACACACAGCGTCGTGCCGACAGGTCGCGCTTGGACCAGCGTTCATAATCGTCCCACCAGTCCGCCTTCAACCGGGTGATGGTGCTGGCT
>JAYSWK010000512.1:0-3243 GCA_043718085.1 Rhodobacterales bacterium | reverse complement strand
CTTTCATCGTGGTCGCCGCACCGCCAAGCTAGGTCGCCGAGACCTGGGTTGCCAGGGGCAGGAAGGTGAAGCCGACCAGGATCTCTGGAACCTGGGCCGGGTCTGCACCGGTCGCGGCGGCAATCGCCTTGACTTCGGCGCTATCGGCGGTCCAGGCGGCAGGGTTTGCCAGATAGGCGGCATTGACCCGCTCGACTTCCTTCAGGAAGGCCGCAACTTCGCCGGCATGGGCCTCGCCAAAGGCCTTGCCAACCACCCAGCCGTCAAAGGTCGGGAAACCCCATTCGGCGGTCTTGTCCGCGCCGATGATCAGCTTGCCCGATTTCAGAATCTCGGACTGCACCGGTTGCCAGATCCAGGTTGCATCAATCGCGCCCTGATCCCAGCCGGCCGCGATTTCGTCGGGCTTCATGCTCATGATCGTGACATCGGCTTCGGCGATGCCCTCATGCTGCAGCGCACCCATCAGCGAGAAATGCGCCGTCGAACCGACGGGAACGCCGATCCGCTTGCCCTTTAGGTCGGCAACCGTCTCGATGCCCGAACCATCATGGGCGATCAGCGATTCTGCCGTGCCGATGACGTCCGAGTAGGCGATCAGTTGCAGCTCGACCCCCTGGCTGGCCGCGATGGACAGCGGCGAAGACCCAAGCTCGGCCAGAACGACGTCGCCTGACGCCATTGCGGCGATCACGTCGGTGCCCGAGGCGAACTTGCGCCATTCGACTTCCCAGCCGGTTGCCTTTTCGATGGCGTCAGAGCTGACCAGCAATTGCATCGGCGTCGGGTTTCCGAAATGGCCGATGATGATTTTGTCGGCCGAAGCCGTTCCGGCGAAAAGTGTCGAGGCGACCAGCCCGATCGCGATGCTTTTCAGATTGTGTTTCATTGTCTTGCTTTGCTCCTTGTTGCAGTCATTATTCTACGGCGGTCATTATGCCGTCTTTTCCGTTATCCCGCTGTGGCCAGCGCGAAGGTCCTGATGGCTTTGACAAGCACGTCAAGCGTGTCAAACGCCACAATTTCCGGTGCAACCGATTCCGCGATCAGTGAAAATTCGGTGCAGGCAATCAGTTGAATCGACGCGCCCCGGCTTGCCAAGTCTTTTGACGCCGCCAGCAGGACCTGGCGGGATGCGGGCTGCGCCCCTTCGGACTTGATCTGGCGAATGGCGGCAAGCATGGCGGCCTCGTCCTTGGCATAAAGCCCGGCAAGACCATGTTTTGCCAGTGCAATATCGAAAAGGCCAACCTTGCGAACCGCGGGCGAGGCCAATAGGCCAACCTGACCGCCGGGGGCTGCAAGGGTTGCGGCATGGGCGACCGAAAGCGCCACCATGTCCAGGAATGGCACAGATACCGCCGCGCGAATGGCAGGGGCGTAATGATGGGCCGTGTTGCAGGGCATGGCCAGGGCCTGCGCCCCGCCCGCCACCAGTCGCCGTGCCATATCCGCCAGCGCGGGACCCGGATCGATCCCGGTGCCGTCGATCAGATGGGCCATGCGCGAGGGCACCTGCGGGTTTTGATCGACGATCAGCGGAATGTGGTCGGCATCATCGCGCGCCTGCACCGAGGCCAGGACCTTTTGCATGATCAGGATCGTGGCCTCGGGGCCCATCCCACCCAATATGCCGATCCTGCGCATCACGTGGGCACCCTCGCGTCAAGGCGCGCGCCCGGCAGGGTGTCATAGCGGTGCAAGCGAGCCGATCGCATCACCACAACTGCCGCCGCAATACCGCGAACGGGTATTGGCGTGTTTTGGGAAATGATTTTGTCACAGCGCGCTTGGGCCATAAGATCAGGCCACCACCAGTGCTTTGTTGGCTTCCGCAAAGACGGCGTCATAGCCAAACAGGGCCGCTGAACCGCCCGTGTGCAAAAAGACCACCCGTTCGCCCATTTTGAATTTGCCTTTGCGGCAATAGTCGATCAGCCCGGCCGCCCCTTTGCCGGAATAGACCGGGTCCAGCAGGATGCCTTCCAGCTGCGCAAACATGCGGATCGCCTCCAGCGTGTCGTCACGCGGAACGCCGTAACCGGCACCGACATAGTTGCTGTCGGCCACCACATCGCCGCGCGCCACCACATTGGGGCAACCCAGTTTCTCAGCGGTCTTCAACGCCAGGGCAAAGACGTTTTCCTCTTGCTTTTCCTTCGGCGCCCGCACGCCGATGCCCAGAAGGGGGATCTGTGCGTTGATCGCCTTCAGGCCAGTGATCAGGCCCGCCTGCGTGCCCGCAGACCCTGTGGCCGTGACCAGATGGTCGATCACAAGGCTGCGGTCATTGGCCTGCCCAACCAACTCGAACGCGCAATTGACATAGCCCAAAGCCCCCGTCGCATTCGATCCGCCACCGGGGATCAGATAGACTTTGCGGCCCTGGGTGCGCAGCCTTTCGGCCACCATTTCCATTTCGGCCTGCATGTCCTTGCCGCCGGCGCGCTTGGAGGTGGTTGCGCCATGCAGATGGTCCAGCAGAACGTTGCCGTTGTCGTTATAGTTGGCCAGGTTCGATCCGGTGCGATCCTCCAGCAGGATATGGCAAGCCATGCCCAGCTTGGCTGCAAAGGCCGCGGTCTGGCGCGCGTGGTTCGACTGGGTGGCCCCTTGGGTCATGACGGTATCGGCCCCCATGGCCTGGGCTTCGGCCATCAGAAACTCCAACTTTCGCGTCTTGTTGCCGCCGGTCGACAGCCCGGTACAATCATCGCGCTTGATCCAGATTTCCGGCCCGCCCAGTTCCTTGGAAAGGCGGTCCATCCGTTCAAGAGGTGTCGGCAGATGCGCCAGATGAACACGAGGAAAACGGGCGAGATGCATGGATAATCCTTGTCTAACTTGTATTCTTCGACAGTCACACAGATTGATTGATCTGGCGAATGCGAAATTCCTGAAGTATCATGCAAGAAATGCAAGTTGTGGGGCGTCATGCGACTGGAATGGCTGGAAGACATCCTGGCGATTGCCGAAACCGGTTCTTTCAGTGGCGCGGCAGAGCGACGCCGACTGACCCAATCCGCCTTTTCGCGCCGGGTTCAGCAGATCGAGGACTATGTCGGCGTCGTACTGTTTGACCGTGGTCACAAACCGATCAAGCTGCAACCCACGACCCTGGCCCAAAGTGAGCAGATCCTGCTGTTGTCGGCCGGGCTTCGGCAATTGCTGGTCGATCTGCGGCGGGGCGAACGGATGACCAGCAACAAGGTGGTCATCGCCTGCCAGCATTCCCTGACCACC
>JAYSWK010000511.1:0-3253 GCA_043718085.1 Rhodobacterales bacterium | reverse complement strand
GTTGTGCCACGGTGGCGGACAGGCGCTGCACATCCAGACCCTGGGCATCCAGCGCCCGGGTCAGCGTTCCGACCTCGGCGCGCAGGGCGGTTTCGGTGGCGCTACGCTGGTCCGAGACTTCGCGCAGGCGGGCCATCAATTGGGAATTTGTCGCGCGTTCATTGTCCAGCGCCTCGTGCAGCGCCGGATCCTGGCCCGCAGCCGCGTCGCCTTCGGCAGCAGCCTGCGCGGCGCGGCTGGCCTCCAGCGCCTCGACCCCGGCGGCGATCCGCGCAAAGGCGGCGGCGATGCGCCCCTCCAACTCTTCAAGCTGCCCCATGCCTGGCCCCTTCACTGCTTTGTCCGCCCTAGAGCGGGATGAGGTTTCATAGAAACAACCTCATCGAAATGCGCGTTCGAGCAAATGCGAGAGGCAGCGTTTTTCGATTCCATGCAAACTCATCCCGCTTTAGCTTGCTAAGTGCGGCGCACCTTCGTCAAGGCCGATCTTGGCTTTCGGGCCCTCTTGAGCGCGTTTGACCCCGGACGCCTGCTTGAACTTGGCGACGGGCCTGCTATTCAGCGCAGGAACCCCGAGATCAAGACAGGATGAACCAAGTGGATATCGAAACCCTGCGCGCCCGCCATCCCGATCATTGGACGCGCGCCTGCGCCATTCGCACCCTGACACTGGATGCCGTCGCTGCGGCAAATTCGGGCCATTCGGGCATGCCGATGGGCATGGCGGATGTGGCCACGGTCCTGTTTGACAAACATCTGCGCTTTGATCCCACGGCCCCCAATTGGCCCGACCGTGACCGGTTCATCCTGTCGGCGGGCCATGGGTCGATGCTGCTGTACGCGCTGCTTTATCTGACGGGGTATGCCGACATCACGCTGGACCAGATCCGGAATTTCCGCCAATGGGGCTATCGCACGGCGGGGCATCCCGAATATGGCCATGCCGGCGGGATTGAGACCACCACGGGGCCCTTGGGTCAGGGTCTGGCCAACAGCGTGGGCTTTGCGATTGCCGAGGCCAGCTTGAACGCCAGGTTCGGCCCCAAGCTGATCAATCACCGCACCTGGGTCATTGCCGGGGACGGCTGTCTGATGGAAGGGGTCAGCCAGGAGGCGCTTGCGCTGGCGGGCAAGCAAAAGCTGAGCAACCTGGTCGTCCTTTGGGACAACAACGGCATCACGATTGACGGCAAGGTCGCGATCTCGGATGTCACGGACCAGAAGGCGCGCTTTGCCGCCTCGGGGTGGAATGTGATGGACTGCGACGGGCATGACCCGGACGAGATTGACCGCGCCATGACAGCCGCCAAGGCGGCAAGCCAGCCCACGCTGATCGCCTGCAAGACGCATATCGCGCTGGGTTCATCGGCACAGGACACGTCCAAGGGCCATGGTGCGCTGACCGATGCCAAGCTGATCGCCGACACCAAGGCCGGTTACGGCTGGGATCATCCGGCCTTTACCATTCCCGCCGATGTCAAGGCGGCGTGGGAGGCGATGGGCGCCAAGGGGGCCACCCTGCGTGCGGAATGGGAGGGGCGGCTGGCCGCCCTGCCCGCCCCGCGCCGCGCCTTGTTCGAGCGGATCTTTGCGGGCGATGCACCCAAGCAGTTGAAATCGGTGATCACGGCGGTCAAGAAGCAGGCCGTGGCGGATGCGCCCAAGCTGGCCACCCGTTCGGCCAGTGAAAAGGTTCTGGCGGCGGTCAATCCGGTCATGATGGAAACCATTGGCGGCTCGGCTGACCTGACCGGATCGAACAACACCAAGACGGCGGACATGGGCACTTTCACCCCCGAGGATCGCCGCGGTCGCTACATCTATTACGGCATCCGCGAACATGGCATGGCGTCCGCGATGAACGGCATGGCTTTGCATGGCGGCGTGCGGCCCTATGGCGGCACCTTCATGTGTTTCACAGATTATGCCCGGCCCGCAATGCGTCTGTCGGCGCTGATGGGCGTGCCGGTCGTCTATGTGATGACCCATGACAGCATTGGCCTGGGCGAAGACGGCCCGACGCACCAGCCGGTCGAGCATCTGGCCATCAGCCGGGCCACGCCCAACACCCATGTCTTCCGCCCCGCCGATCTGGTGGAAACCGCCGAGGCCTGGGAATTGGCGCTGACCGCCAAATCCACGCCTTCCGTGCTGGCCCTGTCGCGGCAGAACCTGCCGACGGTGCGCAAGACCCATGTGGCGGCCAATCTTTCGGCACGCGGCGCCTATGTGCTGGCCGAGGCCACCGGGCCGCGCCGGGTGATCCTGATTGCCACCGGCTCCGAGGTCGAGATCGCGCTCAAGGCCCGTGAAGCCCTGCAGGCCGAAGGCATCGGCACCCGTGTCGTATCGATGCCCTGCATGGAGCTTTTCGCAGCCCAGAACGAAGCCTATCGCAAACGCATCCTGCCATCGGGTCCGGTGCGGGTGGGTGTCGAGGCGGGCGTGCGCGCCGGGGGCTGGGACCGCTGGCTTCTGGGCGAGCGGGGCCGCGAGGCCAAAGCCGGGTTCATCGGCATGGCGGGCTTTGGTGCTTCGGCCCCGATTGACCGGCTTTACAAGGAGTTCGGCATCACCGCCGAGGCCACGGCGGCACTGGCGAAATCGCTGCTATAGGGCGGGATGCGTTTTCACGGAAACATGGCAGATCGGGAAGCGCGTTCGAACCTTGGCGAGAGGCAGTGCTTCCCGTTCCCGTTCACACGCATCCCGATTTAGGGCGACCAAAATTCTTCGAAGAATTTTGCAATTTTCTTCGAAGAAAATTGGGCGCGGGTTCAACCCGCCGCGAGATAGGGGATCGTGCCCGCCAGATCGGTGTCGTCGATCAGGCGGAACCGGCTGACGCTGCCGTTCTGGCGCGCCTTGGCAAAGGGCGCATATTCGGGGTCGGTGGCAAAAGCCTGAACCGCCCCCTTGTCGGGAAACTGCAACAGGGCGACCAGCGTGCTGGCCGGTTGCTCACCCTCTAGCTGCTCGACCCGCCCCGAGCGGCTGAGATAGCGCCCGCCATGGCGTTCGACCAGTTTGTGCACCTGGGCTGCATAGTCGGGGATCCAGCTGCCCTCGGTCACAGTGATGTCGGCAATCAGATAGACGGTCATGACATTCTCCTTTTGTCGCGGAATGTTCCAAACCCTTGCCTGCGCGCCCTGCCCTTTCCAGTCTGCGATCTGTACTGGGCGGGTACAGAAACGGGACTAGGCGAATACCGGGCGCTGCCCCATGATGCCCATGATCAGCATGATGGGGG
>JAYSWK010000052.1:0-6042 GCA_043718085.1 Rhodobacterales bacterium | reverse complement strand
TCAGTGGCAGCACCCAGGCCTCGGCCCGCATATCGCAGCTTTTGTCGGACCGGCTCGGTCAGGGCAAGACGTTCAAGGTCGCGGTCAGCTATGACAAGGCGCTGGACCCGCTGGCCGCCTTGCCCACACCGCAGGATTGTCTGGACGGAATGCTTGAGGTTGCGGCCCGGCAGAAGATCACCTTTGATCCGGGCAGCGCCGAACTGGATGCCGCCTCGGCCAAGGTCATGGACGCGCTGGCCAGGGCGCTGAAGAACTGCACAGGCGTCAGGATCGAAATTGGTGGCCATACCGATGCGCAGGGCTCGTCCGGGGGCAATCTGGCGCTGAGCCAGGCCCGGGCCGAGGCGGTCCTGATCGCCTTGCAGGGCCGTCAGGTCGATGTGTCCGGCATGCGGGCCGTGGGCTTTGGCGAGGGCGTGGCGATTGCCGACAATGGCAGCGAAGCGGGCCGTGAAGCCAATCGCCGCATCGCATTCATCCTGATTGACGCGGCCCCGGCTGGACCGGCGGCGTCCGAGGTGCCAAAGGGGGAGGTGCCAAAGGGGGAGGCGCCAAAGGTGGAGGTGCCAAGGGCCGATGCGGCGGCGGCGGACGCGGGCAACGTCGGGGCCGCCGAGCCGGACCATGACTTTTCGGGCGACGACAGCCCGTCGGTTGCGCCGCAATCCAAGTCGCTACGCCCCAAGACCCGACCCCAGGAATGATGCTTCGCCCTTGACCCCGCCGGGCCAAAAGTGAAGACAGGACAGCACAATGAACCGCACAGAATTCACCATGGCCATTGCGATCATCCTGCTGCTGGCCTTTGCCTGCGGCTGGTTCACCTATTGGCTCTTGCACCGCTTTACCCGTGTCGCGGGGGGCGATGTGGCCGAGATGGACCGTCTGGCCCAGTCGCTGCACGAGGCAGAAGAGACGCGGGATCAGGCGATCCTGTATCTGGAACAGCGCGAGGCCGAGCTGTTGAACCAGATCGCCCAGACCGATGCCGAACTGCGCGCCGCGATGGAGGGCCTGCGCGATGCCCGCCACGAGGCCGAGGAAATGCGCGGCTATATCGAACGGATGCATTCCAAGGCCTGATACGGGTGCAAGGCGCTGTTACAACCCGCCCAGACAGACCTCGACCAGCGCGGATGCGGGGTCCATGAGGTCATCGATCACATCAAAATGATGTCGCCCGGCTGCGGCGGTCCAGGGGCAGGCCCATGCCTCGCTGAGAAGCCGCGCCTGCCACAGGAAGGCGGGGCGTTCCTGCGCGCCGACCCAGATATGGGCCGGGCAGCGCAGGGGCAGGCGCGCCGGGCTTTCGCTGTCGCATTCGGCCTCGGTGATGTGCAGGTCGGACTGCATGGCGGTTTGCATCAGTGGGGAAAGTTCGGCCAGGGGGGCAATGGGCACAACCCGGGCCAGGCGCGCGGCCCCAAGGTTGCCCATGCGCGCGGCCAGATGCCCGCCAGCAGAATGGCCCGTTATAACAACCGGCCCGGCGATACGGGCAGAGGCGGCGGCGACTGCGGCCGCAACCTCTTGCGTCATCTGGGCAATTCGTGCCTGTGGTGCCAAAGCATAGGACGGCATGGCCACGGCCCAACCGCGCGCCAGCGCCCCCGCTGCCAGATGCGACCAATCCTCGCGGCCTGACGCCAGCCAATAGCCGCCATGGACAAAGACCATCAGGCCACGTGCCGCTGTGGCCGGGTGAAACAGGTCAAAGCCGTGCCGCGCACCCGCGCCATAGGTCAAACCAAGCTCGGCCCTGGCCCCGGCGCGAAAGGCCGCCGCGTCGGATGCCCAGCGCGCCGCCAGATGTTCGGACCCCGGAATGAAGGCGCCGTTCTGATAGGCGCGGTCGGGGTCCAGAAGGGGATGCATGCGATAACTCCAGATTTGATCAAATTACTGGTCCAGAACCCATCGCGGAACTGGACTTTTCCCTTCGCCTCCTGCATTGCATGGCCAAGCTTGAAATGGGAGGCCCCAATGCTTGATACCATCACCGACCTTGCAGCCCTGCTGAAAGACCCCGGCCTGTTGCCCAACAAGGCCTATATTGCAGGCCAATGGGTGGATGCGGCTGATGGCGCGACCTTCGCCGTCACCAACCCGGCACGGGGCGACGTGATCGCCCGTGTGCCCGACCTGACCCGGGCCGATGCCGCCCGCGCCATCGAGGCCGCCGACAAGGCGCGTCACGAATGGGCGGCCCGCACCGGCAAGGAACGTGCGGCGATCCTGCGCAAATGGGCCGATCTGTGCATGGCCAACCAGGACGATCTGGGGGCCATCCTTACCGCCGAAATGGGCAAGCCTTTGGCCGAAGCCAAGGGCGAGATCGCCTATGGCGCGGCCTATATCGAATGGTTCGGCGAAGAGGCCAAGCGCATCTATGGCGAAACCATTCCCGGACATCAGCGCGACAAACGCATTACGGTGATCAAGCAGCCCATCGGCGTGGCCGCGTCGATCACGCCGTGGAACTTTCCCAATGGCATGATCGCCCGCAAAGTCGCCCCGGCGCTGGCGGCGGGCTGCGGCTTTGTCGCGCGCCCTGCGGCGGAAACCCCGCTGTCGGCGTTGGCTTTGGCCGTGCTGGCCGAACGGGCCGGCGTGCCTGCCGGCGTCTTTTCGGTCATAACCTCGAAACGGTCGTCCGACATCGGCAAGGAATTTTGCGAAAACCCGCGCATCCGCAAGCTGACCTTTACCGGATCGACCGAGGTTGGCCGCATTCTGCTGCGTCAGGCCGCCGAACAGGTGCTGAAATGCTCGATGGAACTGGGCGGCAATGCCCCCTTCATCGTGTTCGATGACGCTGATCTGGACAAGGCCGTCGAAGGCGCGATGATTTCCAAATTCCGCAACAACGGCCAGACCTGCGTCTGCGCCAACCGGATCTATGTGCAGGCCGGGGTCTATGACGCCTTTGCCGCCAAACTGGCGGTGGCGGTTGGCAAGCTGTCCATCGGCGACGGGCTGACAGCTGGAGTGACCACCGGACCCTTGATCAACATGGATGCGGTGGAAAAGGTCGAAGAACATATCGCCGATGTGCTGGCACATGGCGGCAAGGTCGTCACGGGTGGCAAACGCCATGCCCTGGGCGGCACGTTCTTTGAGCCGACCGTGGTGACGGGCGTTCTGCCGACCTCCAAGGTTGCCACCGAAGAAACCTTCGGCCCCTTGGCACCTTTGTTCAAATTCGACACCGAAGAGGAAATCATCGCCCGCGCCAATGACACGATCTTTGGCCTGGCCTCGTATTTCTACAGCCGCGACATTGGCCGCATCACCCGGGTACAAGAGGCGCTGGAATACGGCATGGTCGGGGTGAACACCGGACTGATCTCGACCGAGGTTGCCCCCTTTGGCGGCGTCAAGCAATCGGGACTGGGGCGCGAGGGGTCGCACCACGGGATCGAGGATTACATGGAACTGAAATACATCTGCCTCAGCATCTGAAGCGGGATGAGTTTGCATGGAATCGAAAAACGCTGCCTCTCGCATTCGCTCGAACGCGTATTTCGATGAGGTTGTTTCCATGAAACCTCATCCCGCTCTGAAGCCATTTCGGGCAGATCCAGACAGGCAGAAGGGCGGGGATATCCCCGCCCTTCTGTTCAAAGGCGCGTCTGTCCGGCCCGCGAAAGATGAACAGCCGGTTACCAAAGAAAAATACCGGTTGTTTTTGCTGGATTTGCCGAAACGCCCACATGTGGACACCCCGGTCGCTTACTCGGCTTTGAACCCCGCCGCGCGGTGGCTGCCGTCGCAATAGGGTTTGTTGGCCGACTGGCCGCAGCGGCACAGAAACAGGGTCGTGGCCTTGTTGACCGTCCGGCCCGTGCCGCTGACCACCTCGATGTTCCCCACCACTTTCAGCGGCCCATCAGGCTGCGGCTGCACATCGACAGGCCCGTTGCGCACAGCCAGTGCCTGAAACTCCTTGGCCGCAGGTTCGCCCGAGGCCGCGAACCCCGCAGCGGCATGGGCCCCATCACAAAAAGGCTTGTTCTGCGACTGGCCGCAACGGCACAGGGTCGCCCGCGGACTGGCCTGCGCCACGCCACGGATCATCAGTTCCGCCTCGATCGCAAGGGGGCCGTTTTCGCGCACACGCAGCGTATTGACCACCGGTGGCGTGTCAGAGGTGGCGCTACCGTCGTTGCGACTGACCCGGATCGCCCCCGACGGGCAACCCAGCGCGGTATGCATCACCTCGGTCGCGCTGGCGGCGTCGGGGTGGATCCATTCGCCCTGCACATTGGGCACGTAGACATTGGGATAGCCCAGCACGCAGCCGCGCGAATGGATGCAGCGGCTGGCATCGAAATGCACGGTCACCTCTTTTCCGGCGACGATCTCTTCGGCCATTGTCTTTCCTTCCTGTTGGTTCAGGGCGACGCCGCCCTTGACCTGAGTGTAGCAAGGTTCTTCACTGCGCATAGGGCAAGGGGCGCACAGCCCCCCTGAATGAAAGCACAAAGGAGGGGGGCGGCATGGGCAAGCGTGTGGCGGTCGTGACCGGGGCGGCCGGCGGCATGGGCCGCGCCATCGTGGACAGGTTGCTGGAGGACGGGTTTGACGTTGTGGGGGTCGATATCGACGCTGGCGCCTTGGTGGCCATGTCGGCGACGCTGCCAGGCTTGACGCCCGAGCCTTGTGATCTGACGGATGCCAAGGCGATCCATGACATGTTCGACCGCATTACCGCCCGCTTTGGCGGTGTGGATGCGCTGGTCAACAACGCGGGCACCTGTTTCATGTCGGACTTTCCCGACATTCCGGCGGACGAGTTCGACCGGCAGATGGCTGTCAATTTCTCGTCGGCCTTCCATTGCTGCCAGCAGGCGGTCAAGGCGATGCAGGGCCGGTCGGGCGTGCGCAAGATCGTGAACATCTCGTCGAACGGGGCTTACAATTTCGACGTCTTCGACCCGCCGCATTACCGCGCGTCAAAGGCGGCGATGGACACGCTGACCAAGGACCTGGCCCGCCGCTATGCAAGCGACAAGATCGCCTGCAATTCCATCGCCCCGGCCATGACGGAAACGCCCCTTTTCAACGTGCTGACCAAGGATGTCCTGGCCCGCGCCATAGCGGCCATGCCGCATGGCGAGGCGATGAAACCGTCCCAGATCGCGGCCTGGGTCGGCTTTCTGATCTCGACCGCAGGGGATGTGTGTTCGGGCAATGTCATCATCCTGAACCAGGGGCGGGATGTGCGGTGAAGGTCACGATCCACAAGCTGTTCGATTACCTGCTGTCGACCACCGCTGAAGCCCCGGACTGCATCCTGGGCTTTTCGCTGTCGCAATCCCCGCGTCTTTCGGCCTTTTTACCCGACCTTGACCCCGACCTGCCGCTGGACTGGAACGGCATCAGCTTTCAGGGCCTGCCCGCCCTGCGCGACCATGTCATCGCTCAGGCTGGCCTGTCGAACCTCTGCACCCCGGATGACGTTTTGATCACCGCCGGGGCGGCCGAGGCCAATTACCTGTGCCTGCGCCAATTGCTGGAGCCGGGTGACCACATGATCACCGAAACCCCCGGCTGGCCCCAGGCCGCCGTCATGGCCCGCGCCATCGGCGCGCGCCTGACCACGATCCGTCGCCGCGAGGCCGAGGGTTGGCGCCTGGATTTTGACGCGCTGGGCGCCGCCGTCACCCCGGCGACCAAGCTGATCTTTCTGTCCAACCCCAACAACCCCACCGGCCAGCTGCTTTCGCACAACGATCTTGCCCGCCTTGCCGACATTGCCGGCAAGCATGGCACCTGGCTGTTGGTGGACGAGGTCTATGCCGGCCTTGAATGGCAGGGGCCGCGACCGCCCTCGATCGCCGGGCTTTACGATCGCGGCATCACCACCGGCTCGGTCTCCAAGGCGCTGGGTCTGCAGGGTCTGCGCACCGGGTGGCTGATCTGCCGTGACCGCAACCTGGTGAGGGATGCCGTGATCCTGCGCGAAAACTCGTCCGAGATCATGAACATCCTGGGCGAACACATTGCCGAGATTGCCTTGCGCCCCGACCGTCTGTC